>NZ_JBEXYL010000017.1:0-128428 GCF_040630895.1 Streptomyces sp. NPDC005728 | reverse complement strand
TTTTTATTTTTGTTTTTTTTTTTGTTTTTTTTTGTTTTGTTTTTTTTTTGTTTGTCGGTCGTGGTTGGGTCCGTGGGTGTCCCGCACCCCGGCCATCTCCGTCGGATCGCCGAAGGTCAGTGCGCTGCCGACTCCCAGTCCGGGCCCACGCCCACGGAGACGTCGAGCGGGGCCCTCAGGTGGACCGCGTCGGCCATCTCGCGGCGGACGATCTCCTCGGTGGCCGTGCGCTCGCCGGGGGCGATCTCCAGGACGATTTCGTCGTGGACCTGGAGGAGCATGCGGGACCTGAGGTCCGCCGCGCGCAGGGCCCGGTCGACGTTGAGCATGGCGATCTTGACGATGTCGGCCGCCGTGCCCTGGATCGGCGCGTTCAGGGCCATGCGCTCGGCCGCCTCGCGGCGCTGACGGTTGTCACTGTTGAGGTCGGGGAGGTAGCGGCGGCGCCCGAAGAGCGTCGCCGTGTAGCCCGTCGCCCGCGCCTCGTCGACCGCCCGGCGCAGGTAGTCCCGTACGCCGCCGAAGCGCTCGAAGTAGGTGTCCATCAGGGCGCGCGCCTCGGCCGCCTCGATGTTCAGCTGCTGGGAGAGACCGAAGGCGGAGAGGCCGTACGCCAGGCCGTACGACATCGCCTTGATCTTGCGGCGCATCTCCGCGTCCACCGCGTCACGGCCGACCGAGAAGACCTGGGAGGCGACCGTCGTGTGCAGGTCCTCGCCGGAGGTGAACGCCTCGATCAGGCCCTCGTCCTCGGAAAGGTGGGCCATCACGCGCAGCTCGATCTGGCTGTAGTCGGCGGTCATCAGGGACTCGAAGCCCTCGCCGACCACGAAGCCGCGGCGGATCGCCCGGCCCTCGTCGGTACGGACCGGGATGTTCTGCAGGTTCGGGTCCGTGGAGGAGAGCCGGCCGGTCGCCGCCACCGTCTGGTTGAAGGTGGTGTGGATACGGCCGTCGGCCGCGACCGTCTTGATCAGGCCCTCGACCGTGACCCGCAGCTTCGCCTGCTCGCGGTGGCGGAGCATGATCACCGGCAGTTCGTTGTCCGTCTGGGTGGCGAGCCAGGCCAGGGCGTCCGCGTCGGTGGTGTAGCCGGTCTTGGTCTTCTTCGTCTTGGGCAGGGCCAGCTCGCCGAAGAGGACTTCCTGGAGCTGCTTGGGCGAGCCCAGGTTGAACTCGTGGCCGGCGGCGGCGTGCGCCTCCTTCACGGCCTGCTGCACGGCGGCCGCGAACATCTGCTCCATCGCTTCGAGGTGCGCGCGGTCGGCCGCGATGCCGTGGCGCTCCATGCGGGCGAGCAGGGTGGATGTGGGCAGTTCCATGTCCCGCAGGAGGTCGGCGGCGCCGACCTCCTGGAGGCGCTCCCCGAAGGCCTCGCCCAGGTCGAGGACGGCGCGGGCCTGGATCATCAGCGCCTCGGCCTCGGCGCCGTCGTCCGCGCCGAAGGCCAGCTGGCCGTCGGCCGCGGCGGCCGGGGCCAGCTCGCGGTGCAGGTACTCCAGGGACAGCGCGTCCAGGTCGAAGGAGCGGCGGCCCGGCTTGACCAGGTAGGCGGCGAGGGCGGTGTCCATGTCCACGCCCTCGACGCTCCAGCCGTGCTCGGCGAAGACGCGCATGGCGCCCTTGGCGTTGTGGAACACCTTGGGGCGGCCGGCGTCGGCCAGCCAGGCCGCGAACGCGTTCTCGTCGGCCTCGTCCAGTTCGGCGGGGTCGAACCAGGCGGCCGCTCCCTGAGCCGCGGCGAGCGCGACCTCGGCGACCGAGCCGGTGCCCAGGGCCCAGGTGTCGACCGTGGCGACGCCGAGGGTCCCGGTGCCGTGCTCGGCCAGCCAGGGGGCCAGCTCGCCGGCGCCGAGGATCTTGCCGTCCAGCTCTACGCCCTCCGCCGCGACCGGAGTGGCCTCGGCCTCCTCGGTGCCCGGGTCGACGGCGAAGAGACGCTCACGCAGGGACGGGTTACGGATCTCCAGGGTGTCCAGGACCATCGTGACGGTCTTGCGGTCGTACGGGGCCCGCTCCAGCTCGGTGACCGTCTTCGGCAGCTCGACCTGGCGCTCCAGCTCGGTGAGGCGGCGGTTGAGCTTGACCGCCTCGAGGTGGTCACGGAGGTTCTGCCCGGCCTTGCCCTTGACCTCGTCGACGCGCTCGACCAGCTCAGCGAACGAGCCGAACTGATTGATCCACTTCGCGGCGGTCTTCTCGCCGACACCGGGGATGCCGGGGAGGTTGTCGGACGGGTCGCCGCGCAGGGCCGCGAAGTCGGGGTACTGGACGGGCGTCAACCCGTACTTCTCGAAAACCTTCTCCGGGGTGAAGCGGGTCAGCTCCGAGACGCCCTTCGTCGGGTACAGCACGGTCGTGCTCTCGGTGACCAGCTGGAAGGAGTCTCGGTCGCCGGTGACGATCAGTACTTCGAAGCCCTCGGCCTCGGCCTGGGTGGCAAGGGTGGCGATGACGTCGTCCGCCTCGAAGCCCGCGACGGCGAAGCGCGGCGCGTGCATCGCGTCGAGCAGCTCGCCGATCAGCTCGACCTGGCCCTTGAACTCGTCCGGGGTCTTGGAGCGGTTCGCCTTGTACTCGGTGAACTGCTCGGAGCGCCAGGTCTTGCGGGAGACGTCGAAAGCCACCGCGAAGTGCGTGGGCGCCTCGTCACGCAGGGTGTTGGCCAGCATCGAGGCGAAGCCGTAGATCGCGTTCGTCGGCTGGCCCGTCGCGGTCGTGAAGTTCTCCGCGGGCAGCGCGAAGAACGCGCGGTAGGCCAGCGAGTGCCCGTCCATGAGCATCAGCCGGGGACGGGTACCGCCGGGGGTCTTGTCGGTCTTCTTCGATGCTGTCTCTGCCACGCCCCCGATCCTGCCACGCCCCACTGACAGTCCGGGCCGCGGCGGGTTCGGCACCGCGGGACGGCGTGCGACGCAAGCAGTGCTCCCGTCCCCCGGCAGGGCCGGGGCTCACGGCTGTCGGAGGCGCGTGGGAGGATCGGGCGCGTACTTCTCACACGCAGTCGAAGGGGACCGTGCGATGGCGACCAAGCCGCCCAAGGGCGATCCGGTTCAGGACGCGCCGCAGGTCGCGGAGCCGAAGCGCGCGGCGGCGGGGCTGCCCGCCATCGGGCACACCCTGCGCATCGCCCAGCAGCAGATGGGTGTGCGGCGGACCGCGCTGACCCTGCTGCGGGTGAACCAGAAGGACGGCTTCGACTGCCCGGGCTGTGCCTGGCCGGAGCCGGACCACCGGCACAAGGCGGAGTTCTGCGAGAACGGCGCCAAGGCGGTCGCCGAGGAGGCCACCCTGCGCCGGGTCGCCCCGGAGTTCTTCGCCGCACACTCCGTCGCCGACCTGGCCACCAGGAGCGGGTACTGGCTGGGGCAGCAGGGCCGGCTCACGCATCCCATGCACCTCCCCGAAGGGGGAGATCACTACGAGCCGGTCAGCTGGGAGCGTGCCTTCGACATCATCGCCGGGGAGATCTCCGCCCTCGGCTCCCCGGACGAGGCCGTCTTCTACACCTCGGGGCGGACCAGCAACGAGGCCGCGTTCCTGTATCAGCTCTTCGCCCGCGAGCTGGGCACCAACAACCTTCCCGACTGCTCGAACATGTGCCACGAGTCGTCCGGCTCGGCGCTCTCCGAGACCATCGGTATCGGCAAGGGCAGCGTCCTGCTGGAGGACCTCTACAAGGCCGACCTGATCATCGTGGCGGGGCAGAACCCCGGGACGAACCACCCGCGCATGCTCTCCGCCCTGGAGAAGGCCAAGGCGAACGGCGCGAAGATCATCAGCATCAACCCGCTGCCCGAGGCCGGCCTGGGGCGGTTCAAGAACCCGCAGACCGCACAGGGCATGCTCAAGGGCGCCGCCCTCAACGATCTGTTCCTGCAGATCCGCCTCGGCGGCGACCAGGCCCTGTTCCGTCTCCTCAACAAGCTGGTCCTGGAGACCGAGGGCGCGGTCGACGAGGAGTTCGTGCGCGAACACACGCACGGGTACGAGGAGTTCGCCGAGGCCGCGCGCGCCGCCGACTGGGACGAGACGCTCGCGGCGACCGGCCTCACGCGCGCGGAGATCGAGAAGGCCCTCGGCATGGTCCTCGCCTCGCAGCGGACCATCGTCTGCTGGGCCATGGGACTCACCCAGCACAAGCACGCCGTCCCGACCATCCGCGAAGTGGTCAACTTCCTGCTGCTGCGCGGCAACATCGGCCGCCCGGGCGCGGGCGTGTGCCCGGTGCGCGGCCACTCCAACGTGCAGGGCGACCGCACGATGGGCATCTTCGAGCGGCCCTCCGCGGCCTTCCTGGACGCGCTGGAGAAGGAGTTCGGGTTCGCGCCCCCGCGCGAGCACGGATTCGACGTCGTACGGGCCATCCGCGCGCTGCGGGACGGCGAGGCGAAGGTGTTCTTCGCCATGGGCGGCAACTTTGTCGCCGCCTCCCCCGACACGGAGGTCACGGAGGCGGCCATGCGGCGCGCGCGGCTGACCGTGCACGTGTCGACCAAGCTCAACCGCTCGCATGTCGTCACGGGCGCGCGTGCGCTGATCCTGCCGACGCTCGGCCGCACCGAACGCGATCTCCAGGGCAGCGGCGAGCAGTTCGTCACCGTCGAGGACTCCATGGGCATGGTGCACGCCTCACGCGGGCGGCTCGCGCCGGCAAGCCGGCAGCTGCTGTCCGAGCCGGCGATCGTGTGCCGGATGGCGCGCCGGGTGCTCGGCGCGGACAGCAAGGCGCCGTGGGAGGAGTTCGAGAAGGACTACGCGACGATCCGCGATCGCATCGCGCGCGTGATCCCCGGTTTCGAGGACTTCAACGCGCGCGTGGCCCGCCCCGGCGGCTTCACGCTGCCGCACGCGCCGCGCGACGAGCGCCGCTTCCCGACGGCGACCGGCAAGGCGAACTTCACGGCGGCACCGGTGGAGTACCCGGAGCTGCCCGAGGGCCGGCTGCTGCTGCAGACCCTGCGCTCGCACGACCAGTACAACACCACGATCTACGGCCTGGACGACCGCTACCGGGGCATCACCAACGGCCGCCGCGTGGTGCTGGTGAACCCGGAGGACGCGCGGGCCCTGGGAGTCGCCGACGGGTCCTACGTCGACCTGGTGAGCGAGTGGAAGGACGGTGTGGAGCGGCGGGCGCCCGGCTTCCGTGTCGTCCACTATCCGACGGCCCGGGGCTGCGCGGCGGCGTACTACCCGGAGACCAACGTGCTCGTTCCGCTGGACGCCACCGCCGACACCAGCAACACCCCGGCCAGCAAGTCCGTCGTGGTCCGCCTGGAGACCGCGCTCAAGACCAGCCCGGAGACCCGCCCGGAAGCCCGTCTGGAACAATCGGCGACCGACTGAGCGTTTGCTCAGTCACGAGACAGGCGTACGACGAACGGAGCCGGGCCCATGGGTGAGCAGCAGCAGGTGAAATTCCCGCAGGAGGTCATCGACGAGTACGCCGCACTCGGCGTCGACCTTCCCGCGCTGTTCTCGGCGGGTCACCTCGGGACGCGGATGGGCGTGCAGATCCTGGAGGCGTCGGCGGAGCGGGTCGTCGCGACCATGCCGGTGGAGGGCAACACCCAGCCGTACGGACTGCTGCACGGAGGCGCGTCCGCGGTGCTGGCGGAGACCCTCGGCTCGGTCGGCTCCATGCTGCACGGCGGCAGCTCGAAGATCGCGGTCGGCGTGGACCTGAACTGCACGCACCACCGCGGGGTCCGCTCGGGACTGGTGACCGGCGTGGCCACGCCCGTGCACCGGGGGCGGTCGACGGCGACGTACGAGATCGTCATCAGCGACGAGGAGGGGCGCCGGGTGTGCACCGCCCGGCTGACCTGCCTGCTGCGGGACGTGCGGTCCGGCGACGAGGCGCACGCCCGGCCCGCCGGCGACTGAGAGCGACCCCCGCGGGGCCGTTCTCCCCGCGGGACCGTTGCCCCCCGCCGTCCCTCCCCTTAGCGTCGGCACATGGGACGGCATGGGGTTTCCCTCCGGGGCATGAGGTTCCTGGTGCTCGGACCGGCGCTGTCCGCAGTCCTGTGGACGACCGGCTGCGGCCGGACGGACGGCGCCGGGCCGGGCAGCGGCGGCGCACCCACCTCATCCTCGTCCGCCTCCGCGTCGCCGACCTCCGACGCGGAGTTGTGCGCCAGGATCGTCGCGTACTGGTCGCGGAAGGTGCTCGACAGCGGCACCTACGGCGACTACCAGTCCATGGGGCTGTCGAACGGACAGTACGCGATCCTGCGGGACGTCGTGGACGCGGCACAGGCGGCCGAGCGGCACCAAGGGGCCGCCGCTGCGGACAAGTTGATCGACCGTCAGGCCCGCAGGGCGTGCGCCGAGCGGTACCGGCACGGCACCCCGAGCGGAGGTCCGTGGCAATGAGCGGCATCGGCCCCCTGGAGCCCGGCGAGGGCACGCGCGCGTGGGACAGCGCGCCACAACGGCCCACCGGCCCAAGGCGCGCACGGCTCACGGCCCTGTACGCAGGCCACCGCCGCGCCGTCCTTTCCCTCGCCGCCGCCGTGGCCCTCCTCGCGGGCGGCGGCTCTCTCTACGCGACCCGCCCGCAGCCACCGCCGCCGCCCGAAGTGCCGTACCCCGCACAGACGGTGGCGATGTCGTACCTACGCGATCGGGCCACCCCGCCCGGCGCACCGGCCCGCAGCTTCAGCTTCGAGGTGCTGCTGCGGGTGGAGACGGGACCGCCGGTCACCGTGACCCGGGTGACCCAGCCGTATGCCGGCCTCTCGCTGGTCGCGGCGCCGCACGTCCCCTTCCGGACAAAGGCAGGCTCCGCCCGCAAGATCACCATAACCATGCATGTGACGGAATGCGGAAAAGTTCCGAAGGACGCCGGGATGCCTTTCCTGGAAGTAACTCTACGTAATGCGCGCGCAATGCAGATTCAGAGTTTCATCCTCGGTTCCCGCTACGCACAGCACCTCTCCCAGGCCCTGAAAGTCGCCTGCAGCAACAGTGGCAGGTAATCACCAAAACTCCCGAGACGCCTGAACGGATCATGGTCGGTCCTGCAAGTTCTCACAATGCGGACAGGGCGAATCGGCCTGAATTCCGGCGTTCCCCCCACGGCGTACCGCTCTGCATTACCTCGTGTCATAACAAGAGCGTCACAGCATTGGTCAGACCCTCCTCCACGTTCCCTGCACACGCCTAGAGTCACGGCCAGTCACCGCGCCGTCGGATTCTCTCTTCGGCCTGGCGCGCGGCTCGACCGCTTCCACGGGGAGGCGGTCGTTCTGGGGAAAGGACTGATCGTGCGTCAACGTTCGCTCATCGCCATCACCGCCGCCCTGGCGGCGGGTGCACTCACCCTCACCGCCTGCGGCTCGCGCGACAGCGGCGACAAGGGATCGGACTCCGGCAACGGCGGCGGCACCACCGTCACCATCGGCGTCGACGCCCCGCTGACCGGCGACCTGTCCGCGCTCGGCCTGGGCATCCGGAACTCCGCTGACCTCGCGGCCAAGCAGGCCAACAAGAAGAACTACGTCAAGGGCGTCACCTTCAAGATCGAGGCCCTCGACGACCAGGCGCAGCCCTCCTCCGGTCAGTCGAACGCCTCCAAGTTCGTCAGCGAGAAGGAGGTCCTCGGTGTCGTCGGCCCGCTGAACTCCTCCGTCGCCCAGTCGATGCAGAAGGTCTTCGACGACGCGAAGCTGGTCGAGGTCTCGCCGGCCAACACCAACCCCGCCCTGACTCAGGGCGACAACTGGCAGAAGTCCAAGGCGCGGACGTACAAGTCGTACTTCCGTACCGCGACCACGGACGCCATCCAGGGCCCGTTCGCCGCGCAGTACGTCTACAACAAGGCCAAGAAGACCAAGGTCTTCGTCATCGACGACAAGAAGACCTACGGCGCCGGCCTCGCCGCGACCTTCACCGACGAGTTCAAGAAGCTCGGCGGCAAGGTGGTCGGCACCGAGCACATCAACCCGGACACCAAGGACTTCTCCGCGGTCGCCACCAAGGTGAAGAACTCCGGTGCCCAGGTCGTCTACTACGGCGGCGAGTACCCGCAGGCCGGCCCGCTCAGCAAGCAGATCAAGGCCGCCGGCGCCAAGATCCCGCTGGTCGGCGGTGACGGCATCTACGCCGAGGACTTCATCAAGCTGTCCGGCGCCTCCGGCGAAGGCGACCTCGCCACCTCGGTCGGCGCGCCGGTGGAGACGCTGCCCTCCGCCAAGGAGTTCGTCGCCAACTACAAGGCGGGCGGCTACAAGGAGGAGTACGGCGCGTACGGCGGTTACTCGTACGACTCGGCCTGGTCGATCATCGAGGCCGTGAAGAAGGTCGTGGACGCCAACGGCGGCAAGCTGCCGTCCGACGCCCGCGCCAAGATCACCGAGGCAATGCAGAACGTCTCCTTCGACGGTGTGACCGGCAAGGTCGCCTTCGACGAGTACGGTGACGCGACCAACAAGCAGCTCACCGTCTACTCCGTCACCAGTGGTGCCTGGAAGGCAGTGGAGTCCGGCACCTTCAACGGCAGCTGACCCACACCCGCACCAAGCCGAGCCGCGCGGGGCGCTGTTCCACTGGCGCCCCGCGCGGACTCGCATCCGGCTACATCCGTCGAACTTTCCGAACTCTCGGAGGACATGCGGTGAACGAACTGCCGCAGCAGCTGGTCAACGGCCTGCTACTGGGATCCATGTACGGGCTGGTCGCCATCGGCTACACGATGGTCTATGGCATTGTCCAGCTCATCAACTTCGCCCACGGCGAGATATTCATGACCGGCGCGTTCGGCGCGCTCACGGTCTACGCCTACATCCTTCCCGACGGCACCTCGATGTGGGTGGCTCTGCCGCTGATGCTCGTCGGCGCCATCCTCGTCGCCGTCACCGTCGCCGTGGGAGCGGAACGGTTCGCCTACCGTCCCCTGCGCAGCGCACCACGCCTCGCGCCCCTCATCACCGCCATCGGTCTCTCCCTCGCCCTGCAGCAGGCGGTGTGGGCCTGGTACCCGGGTGCCAAGTCCGCCCGCACCTTCCCGAGCATCCCCGGCGGCCCCTTCGAGATCGGCAACGTCACGATCCAGACCGGTGACATCTTCCTGGTCTGCGCGGCGCCGCTCAGCATGGCGTTCCTCGCCTACTTCGTGATGCGCACCCGGACCGGACGCGGCATGCAGGCCACCGCCCAGGACCCGGACACCGCGAAGCTGATGGGCGTCAACACCGACCGCATCATCGTGGTCGCGTTCGCCCTCGGTGCCACGTTCGCCGCCGTCGGATCCGTGGCCTACGGCCTCAAGTACGGCCAGATCGACTTCCGCATGGGCTTCATCCTCGGCCTGAAGGCGTTCACCGCGGCCGTCCTCGGCGGTATCGGCAACATCTACGGCGCCATGCTCGGCGGCCTCGTCCTCGGCGTCGCCGAGGCTCTGTCCACCGCCTACATCGCGGACATCCCGGGCATGGACAAGTTCGGCAGCCAGTCCTGGGCAGACGTCTGGGCGTTCGTACTCCTCATCCTCGTGCTGCTGTTCAGGCCACAGGGCCTGCTCGGCGAGCGCGTCGCGGACAGGGCGTGACACCGATGACCACACAGACCACCGCATCCGGGACCCCGAGCGCTCCCACGGCCGCACCCTCCGGCCTGATCGGCCTGCCCGCCCCGCTCGGACGGGCCCTCGCCACCGCCGGCGGCGCCCTCACGATCGTCTCCACGTTCCTCGCCTGGACCTGGACCGCCGAGTTCCCCGGCGACCTCACCGTCTACGGCTACCCGGGCGGCCTTCAGGTCCTCGTCCTGATCGGCGGCATCCTCACCACCGTGTTCGGCCTCGCCTCCTACGGCATCAAGGGCCTGAAGTGGCTGACTCCGGCCAGCGCCGACAGCGCCCTGAAGATGTCCGCGGTCGGCGTCTTCGCCACCGCCTGGTACACGGTCATCGCCATCAGCGTGAAGCTCGGCGGCCTGGTGAACCTGGAGGCCGGCGGCTTCATCGTCGCCCTCGCCACGCTCGCCGCCCTGGTCGGCGCGCTGGCCCTGCCGTTCGAGCGCCCGGCCCCGGACCTCGCCGACCCGGACGACACCGGCCTGGAGAAGTTCCGCCAGGACTCCCGGCAGAGCTGGAACAACTTCAAGGCGGCCTTCGCCTCCAAGGCCCCGGCTCCGGCCCCCAAGCTGCCCGCCTACGCCGAGATCCTCGTCATCATCGCGGCGATGGCGCTCGGTCTGATCGTCTTCACGTACGGCATCGGCACCGAGTACGACCAGCTGTTCGTCGGCTTCCTCCTCACCGCCGGCTTCGGCTTCGGCGCCCTCGCCAAGGCCGGGCTCGTGGCCCGGGTCTCGGCGATCACGGCGCGGCACCGCAACATCACCATGACCGGTGCCTTCGTCGCCGCGGCCGCCTTCCCCTTCACCCAGTCCGACGACCAGTACGCGACGATCGGCGTCTACATCCTGATCTTCGCCACCGTCGCGCTCGGCCTGAACATCGTCGTCGGCCTCGCCGGCCTCCTCGACCTCGGTTACGTCGCCTTCCTCGGTGTCGGCGCCTACACCGCGGCCCTGGTCTCCGGCTCGCCGTCCTCGCCGCTCCACGTCAGCTGGCCGTTCTGGGCCTCGGCGCTGACCGGTGCTGCCGTCGCCATGGTGTTCGGCGTCCTCATCGGCGCCCCGACCCTGCGGCTGCGCGGCGACTACCTCGCCATCGTGACGCTCGGCTTCGGTGAGATCTTCCGTATCACCGTCCTCAACATGGACGGCACCTCGGGCCCGGACGTCACCAACGGCTCCAACGGCATCTCCTCGATCCCGAACCTGGACATCCTCGGCTTCGACTTCGGCCAGGAGCACCAGCTCCTCGGCACCACCATCGGCCGGTTCGCGAACTACTTCCTGCTGATGCTGCTCATCACGCTCATCGTCGTCGTGGTGTTCCGGCGCAGCAGCGACTCCCGCATCGGCCGCGCCTGGATCGCCATCCGCGAGGACGAGACCGCCGCGCTCGCCATGGGCATCAACGGCTTCCGGGTCAAGCTCATCGCGTTCGCCCTGGGTGCCTGCATGGCCGGCCTCGCCGGCTCCGTCCAGGCCCACGTCACCTACACGGTGACCCCGGAGCAGTACCAGTTCGCCCACGTGGTGCCGCCCAACTCGGCCTTCCTGCTGGCCGCGGTGGTCCTCGGCGGAATGGGCACCATCTCCGGTCCGCTGGTCGGCGCCGCGCTGCTGTACCTGATCCCCGCCAAGCTCCAGTTCCTGGGCGACTACCAGCTCTTCGCCTTCGGCGTCGCGCTCGTGCTGCTGATGCGCTTCCGTCCCGAGGGCCTCATCCCCAACCGGCGCCGCCAGCTCGAATTCCACGAAGAGGCCGAAGCGCCCGCCGTCCTCAGCAAGGCAGGGGCGTGACCACGATGACCACCGACACCACCACCAAGGACGCCGCTCCCGGCGCTTCCGCACCCGGCGAGGTCGTGCTCGACGCGCGCGGCGTGACCATGCGCTTCGGCGGCCTGACGGCCGTGCGCAACGTCGACTTCACGGTCAACAGCGGCGAGATCGTCGGTCTGATCGGCCCCAACGGCGCCGGCAAGACCACCTTCTTCAACTGCCTGACGGGCCTGTACGTCCCCACCGAGGGCGAGGTCCGCTACAAGGGCAACGTGCTGCCGCCGAAGTCCTTCAAGGTCACCGCCGCCGGCATCGCCCGTACCTTCCAGAACATCCGTCTGTTCGCCAACATGACGGTCCTGGAGAACGTGCTCGTCGGCCGCCACACGCGCACCAAGGAGGGCCTGTGGTCCGCCCTGCTGCGCGGCCCTGGCTTCCACCGCGCCGAGAAGGCCTCCCGCGCCCGCGCCATGGAACTCCTGGCGTTCGTGGGCCTGGAGGCGAAGGCCGAGCACCTGGCCCGCAACCTCCCCTACGGCGAGCAGCGCAAGCTGGAGATCGCCCGGGCACTGGCCAGCGAGCCCGGCCTGCTGCTCCTGGACGAGCCGACCGCCGGCATGAACCCGCAGGAGACCCGGGCCACCGAGGAACTGGTCTTCGCCATCCGAGACATGGGCATCGCCGTCCTCGTCATCGAGCACGACATGCGCTTCATCTTCAACCTCTGCGACCGCGTCGCCGTCCTGGTGCAGGGCGAGAAGCTCGTCGAGGGCGACAGCGCGACCGTGCAGGGCGACGAGCGGGTCGTCGCCGCATACCTCGGCGAACCCTTCGAGAACGCTCCCGGCGACGAGGAGGTCGCCGAGGTCGAGGCGGCCGAGGCGCACGCCGAGACCACGACGGACGCCGCGCCCGGCAAGGAGAACGACCGATGACCGCACTGCTCGAAGTAGAGGACCTGCGGGTCGCCTACGGCAAGATCGAGGCCGTCAAGGGCATCTCCTTCAAGGTCGAGGCCGGCCAGGTGGTCACCCTGATCGGCACCAACGGCGCCGGTAAGACCACCACCCTGCGCACGCTCTCCGGTCTGCTCAAGCCGGTCGGCGGACAGATCAGGTTCAACGGCAAGTCGCTGAAGAAGGTCCCGGCCCACCAAGTGGTCTCGCTGGGCCTCGCCCACTCCCCCGAGGGTCGGCACATCTTCCCGCGCATGACCATCGAGGACAATCTGCGCCTCGGTGCGTTCCTGCGCAACGACAAGCCGGGCATCGAGAAGGACATCCAGCGCGCCTACGACCTCTTCCCCATCCTCGGGGAGCGCAGGAAGCAGGCCGCCGGCACCCTCTCGGGCGGTGAGCAGCAGATGCTGGCGATGGGCAGGGCGCTGATGTCCCAGCCCAAGCTGCTGATGCTGGACGAGCCGTCGATGGGTCTGTCGCCGATCATGATGCAGAAGATCATGGCGACGATCGCCGAGCTGAAGTCCCAGGGCACCACGATCCTGTTGGTCGAGCAGAACGCCCAGGCGGCGCTCTCGCTCGCCGACCAGGGTCATGTCATGGAGGTCGGCAACATCGTCCTGTCCGGCACCGGTCAGGACCTGCTGCACGACGAGTCGGTGCGCAAGGCGTACCTCGGCGAGGACTGATCGCCGCACACGACAAGGCCCGCGCCCTCTTCTCCGGGGCGCGGGCCTCGTCGTTCGCGTGCGGCGCTCAGGCCTTCTTGGCGGCCTTCTTCTCCTCGTTGTCCGCGATGACCGCCTCGGCGACCTGCTGCATCGACAACCGGCGGTCCATGGAGGTCTTCTGGATCCAGCGGAAGGCGGCGGGCTCGGTCAGTCCGTACTCGGTCTGCAGGATGGACTTCGCGCGGTCGACCAGCTTGCGGGTCTCCAGCCGCAGGGTGAGGTCGGCGACCTCCTGCTCCAGCTGCTTCAGCTCGGTGAAGCGGGAGACGGCCATCTCGATGGCCGGCACGACATCGCTCTTGCTGAACGGCTTCACCAGATAGGCCATGGCGCCGGCGTCCCGGGCCCGCTCGACCAGGTCGCGCTGGGAGAAGGCGGTGAGCATGAGGACCGGGGCGATGGACTCCTCGGCGATCTTCTCGGCCGCGGAGATGCCGTCCAGCTTGGGCATCTTCACATCGAGGATCACCAGGTCCGGCCGGTGCTCGCGGGCCAGCTCCACGGCCTGCTCCCCGTCCCCGGCCTCGCCGACGACGGTGTACCCCTCTTCCTCCAGCATCTCTTTCAGATCGAGCCGGATCAGGGCCTCGTCCTCGGCGATGACGACTCGGGTCGTCAGCGGAGGCACGTGCGACTTGTCGTCGTCGGGCGCGTCTACGGGCTGGGGCGACTCGGCGGTCACGGGGGCTCCTCGTTCAGGGCAGGGGTACTGCTGACAAGAGCCTACCTAGCTACGGTATGGTGGACGCGCGGAGGGTCAAGGGAAACCTTGGATTCTGCGAGCCCCGGTAGCCCAATTGGCAGCAGGCAACGGATTCAAAACCCGTACAGTGTCGGTTCGAGTCCGACCCGGGGCACTTTTCCTTGGATTCCAAGGTCAGCGAATTGGCGGGGCCCCTCGTGGCGAGGGGCCCTTTTCCGTGCGCCGCCCCGCTAGCGGGGACTGTCGTCCTCGCCGATGTGGTGCACGCGGACCATGTTGGTCGAGCCGGAGACACCGGGCGGGGAGCCCGCCGTGATGACCACGACGTCGCCCTTGCGGCAGCGGCCGTACTTCAGCAGCAGCTCGTCCACCTGGTCGACCATGGCGTCCGTGGAGTCGACGTGCGGACCGAGGAAGGTCTCCACGCCCCACGTCAGGCTGAGCCGGGAGCGAGTGGCCTGTTCCGGGGTGAAGGCCAGCAGCGGAATCGGCGAGCGGTAGCGGGACAGCCGGCGGGCCGTGTCTCCCGACTGGGTGAACGCCACCAGGAACTTCGCCCCGAGGAAGTCGCCCATCTCGGCCGCGGCCCGGGCGACCGCGCCGCCCTGGGTGCGGGGCTTGTTCCGCTCGGTCAGCGGCGGCAGGCCCTTGGCGAGGATGTCCTCCTCGGCCGCCTCGACGATCTTCGCCATGGTCCGCACGGTCTCGATCGGGTACTTGCCGACGCTGGTCTCGCCGGAGAGCATCACCGCATCCGTGCCGTCGATCACCGCGTTGGCCACGTCCGAGGCCTCGGCGCGGGTCGGGCGGGAGTTGTCGATCATCGAGTCCAGCATCTGGGTGGCCACGATGACCGGCTTGGCGTTGCGCTTGGCGAGCTTGACAGCGCGCTTCTGCACGATCGGGACCTGCTCCAGCGGCATCTCCACGCCCAGGTCGCCGCGCGCGACCATGATGCCGTCGAAGGAGGCGACGATGTCGTCGATGCTGTCGACGGCCTGCGGCTTCTCGACCTTGGCGATCACCGGGAGGCGGCGGCGCTCCTCGTCCATGATCCGGTGGACGTCCTCGACATCCTTGCCGCTGCGGACGAAGGAGAGGGCGATGACGTCGAAGCCGGTGCGCAGCGCCCAGCGCAGGTCGTCCTCGTCCTTCTCGGAGAGAGCCGGCACCGAGACGGCGACACCCGGGAGGTTCAGGCCCTTGTGGTCGGAGACCATGCCGCCCTCGACCACCCGGGTGTGAACCCGGGGGCCGTCGACGGCGGTGACCTCCAGGCAGACCTTTCCGTCGTCGACCAGGACGCGCTCGCCGGGCGTGACGTCGGCGGCGAGACCGGCATAGGTGGTGCCGCACGCGTGCCGGTCGCCCTCGACACCTTCCTCCACGGTGATGGTGAAGGAGTCGCCGCGTTCAAGGAGTACGGGACCTTCGCTGAAACGGCCGAGCCGGATCTTCGGACCTTGAAGGTCGGCGAGGATTCCGACGCTGCGACCGGTTTCGTCGGCCGCCTTTCGTACGCGCTGGTAACGCTCCTCGTGCTCGGCGTGAGTGCCGTGGCTGAGGTTGAAGCGGGCGACGTCCATTCCGGCCTCGACCAGTGCCTTGATCTGGTCGTACGAGTCGGTGGCGGGCCCCAGAGTGCAGACGATCTTTGCTCGGCGCATGTTTCGAGCCTAGGCCTTACCGGCCGGTAGAAAATCCGGGCAGCATGACCACTCAACAACCTTTGAGTAAAGGGCTATTGACAAGTGTTGAATTGTGCAGTGGCCCGCTCCTATGAGCGATTTTTTCGGTCGCCCATTGTCCGTGATCGTTCGTTGATTCACAGCCGTGGCGGCACGAGGGTGAATTGGGCGCTGACCTGAGCCGTCACCCGCAGGCGCGAAGGTTCCAGGTCGAGGGGCTCGGCCTCCTCGGCCGCATCGGCCATGCTCATGCGCCGGACGCCCCGGCCGAAGGCGGCCCCGCCGGCCCGCGGACGCTCGGCGCCGGTGTCGGCCAGCTCGACCAGGGCGGCGATCGTGGTGCCCAGGGCCTCGGCGTACTCCCGGGCGCGCTGGACCGCCTCGCCGACCGCCCGCCGCCGGGCCTCGGCATGCACCGGCGAGCCGGGACGCAGGGACCACCAGGGGCCGTCGACCCGGGTCAGCTCCAAGTCGGCCAGCCGGGTGGTCAGTTCACCGAGGACGGTGAAGTCGGAGAACTCCGCGCCGAGATGGACCCGTCCCTGGTAACTGCGCACCCGCTCACCCCGGCCGCGCTCGGTGAGTTCCGGGGTGATGGAGAAGGCGCCGGTGGACAGCTCCTCCACCGCGTCCCCGTAGGACTTCACGAGGTCGAGGGCGGTCGCGTTGCGCCGGGTCAGGTCGTCCAGCGTCGAGCGCCGGTCGCGGCCGCGGGCGCTCACGGTCACGCCGATGCGGGCTACCTCGGGCTCGACCTCGAGTTCGGCCTCGCCGCGGACCACCAGGAGGGGAGCGTCGGGAGTCCCGTACGGGACGGTCGCAGAAGAGGTCATACGCCCCACTCTGTCACGCGCTTCCCGGTCGGGCGGTCGGAGTTCACGCAACAGGTCACCAGATCGCAACCTCTTGGACCTGTTGCCGTAGGTCATGAGCAGGACAGAATCTACGCGCGTTGTTGACCATTCGCCGAGGAGACCCAGAGATGCCCTTGAACCGCCGGAAGTTCCTGAAGAAGTCCGCCGCGACGGGAGCGGGAGTGGCGATCGCCGGTGCGGCAGCGGCTCCGGCGGCCGAGGCGGCCGAGCAGCAGCGGCCCGGGAAGCACGTGAAGCGCTACTCGCTCACCGTCATGGGCACCACCGACCTGCACGGCCACGTCTTCAACTGGGACTACTTCAAGGACACGGAGTACTCCGACAAGGCGGGCAACGCCCAGGGCCTGGCCCGCATCTCGACGCTCGTCAACCAGATCCGCGCGGAGAAGGGCCACTGCAACACGCTGCTGCTGGACGCCGGCGACACGATCCAGGGCACCCCGTTGACGTACTACTACGCCAAGGTCGACCCGATCACCGCCAAGGGCGGCCCGGTGCACCCGATGGCGCAGGCCATGAACGCGATCGGGTACGACGCCGCGGCGCTCGGCAACCACGAGTTCAACTACGGCATCGAGACCCTGCGCAAGTTCGAGGACCAGCTGGACTTCCCGCTGCTCGGTGCCAACGCCGTCGACGCGAAGACGCTGCGGCCCGCCTTCCCGCCCTACTTCGTCAAGACGTTCCACGTGCCGGGCGCCCGGCCGGTCAAGGTCGCCGTGCTCGGTCTGACCAACCCGGGCATCGCGATCTGGGACAAGGCCTACGTCCAGGGCAAGCTGACGTTCCCGGGCCTGGAGGAGCAGGCCGCGAAGTGGGTGCCGAAGCTGAAGTCGCTGGGTGCGGACGTCGTCGTCGTGTCGGCGCACTCCGGGTCCTCCGGCACGTCGTCGTACGGTGACCAGCTGCCGTACGTCGAGAACGCGGCCGCCAACGTCGCCAAGCAGGTTCCGGACATCGACGCGATCCTCGTCGGCCACGCGCACGTGGAGATCCCGGAGCTGAAGGTCACCAACGACAAGACCGGGAAGACGGTCGTGCTGTCGGAGCCGCTGGCGTACGCGGAGCGGCTGTCCGTGTTCGACATCGAGCTGGTCTTCGCCAAGGGCCGGTGGACCGTCGAGTCCGTCTCCTCGAAGGTGCTCAACTCCAACACGGCCGCCGACGACCCGAAGATCACCAAGCTGCTCGGCGACGAGCACGCGAAGGTCGTCACCTACGTGAACCAGGTCGTCGGCACCGCGACCGACACCCTGACGACGGTCGAGGCCCGCTACAAGGACGCCCCGATCATCGACCTGATCACCAAGGTCCAGGAGGACGTGGTCAAGACCGCGCTCGCGGGCACCGAGTACGCCTCGCTGCCGGTGATCGCACAGGCCTCGCCGTTCTCCCGCACCTCCGAGATCCCGGCCGGCAAGGTGACCATCCGGGACCTGTCGAGCCTGTACGTGTACGACAACACGCTGGTCGCCAAGCTGCTGACGGGCGCCCAGGTACGGGCCTACCTGGAGTACTCGGCGGCGTACTACGTCCAGACGGCCGCCGACGCCGCGGTCGACGTGGAGAAGCTGACGAACGCGGGCGGCCGTCCCGACTACAACTACGACTACGTCTCGGGCCTGTCGTACGACATCGACGTCGCGCAGCCGGCCGGATCGCGGATCAAGAACCTCACCTTCAACGGTGCCGCGCTGGACGACGCCCAGCAGTTCGTGTTCGCGGTGAACAACTACCGCGCCAACGGCGGCGGCGCCTTCCCGCACGTCGCCTCGGCCAAGGAGCTGTGGTCGGAGTCGACGGAGATCCGCACCCGGATCGCGGAGTGGGTCACCGCCAAGGGCGTCCTGGACCCGAAGGAGTTCGCGTCCGTGGACTGGAAGCTGACCCGGGGCGGCACGCCGGTCTTCTAGAGACCGGACACGGTCGGCTACCTGTCCTCGACGAGCGGAGTCAGTCGCTTCGCCTGCCTGACCTGCGGGATTCGGGGCTGCGGCTGCTGAAGTCCGAACGTGGTGAAGGCCGTACGCGCGGGCAGCGGGTACGGCTCCTTCCCCGTGAGGGAGTTGAGGATGGTGGCGCTGCGCCAGGCGGCGAGGCCGAGGTCGGGGGTGCCGACGCCGTGGGTGTGCAGTCCGGCGTTCTGGACGTACACCGATCCGGTGACCGAGGGGTCGAGGACGAGCCGGAACTCCTCCTCAAGGCGCGGGCGTTCGCTGCTGTCGCGGCGCAGGTAGGGGTCGAGCCCGGCGAGCATGCGGTCGAGCGGGCGTTCGTGGTAGCCGGTGGCCAGGACGACGGCATCGGTGGTGAGCCGGGTGCGGCTGCCCTGCTGAAGGTGTTCCAGGTGCAGTTCGATCTTGGTGGTGGCGATGCGGCCGCCGGTGCGGACCTGGACGCCGGGGGTCAGGACGACATCGGGCCAGCCGCCGTCCAGGCTGCGCCGGTACAGCTCGTCGTGGACGGCGGCGAGGGTGCCGGCGTCGATGCCCTTGTGCAGCTGCCACTGGGCGGGGATCAACCGCTCGCGGACGGGCTCGGCGAGGGCGTGGAAGTAGCGGGTGTAGTCGGGGGTGAAGTGCTCCAGGCCGAGCTTGGAGTACTCCATGGGCGCGAACGCCTCGGTACGCCCGATCCAGTGCAGCTTCTCGCGGCCCGCGGGGCGGTGGCGCAGCAGGTCGAGGAAGACCTCGGCGCCGGACTGTCCGGAGCCGACGACGGTGACGTGCTCGGCGGCGAGGACGGCGGCGCGGTGGTCGAGGTAGTCGGCGGCGTGGAAGACCGGGACGCCGGACGCCTCGACCAGGGGCCTGAGGTGGTCGGGCACGTAGGGGGCCGTGCCGACACCGAGAACGATGTTGCGGGTGTAGGTGCGGCCCAGCGACTCGGCCTCGCCGTCGGCGTCGAGCTGGGTGAAGTCGACCTCGAACACGTCGCGTTCGGAGTTCCAGCGGACGGCGTCGACCTGGTGGCGGAAGCGCAGCCCGGGGAGGTTCTGGGAGACCCAGCGACAGTAGGCGTCGTACTCGGCGCGCTGGATGTGGAAGCGCTCGGCGAAGTAGAAGGGGAAGAGCCGCTCGCGGGTTCTGAGGTAGCTGAGGAAGCTCCACGGGCTGGTGGGGTCGGCGAGGGTCACCAGGTCGGCCAGGAAGGGCACCTGGACGGTGGCGCCCTCGATGAGGAGGCCGGGGTGCCAGTCGAAGGCGGGGCGCTGCTCGTAGAACACGGCGTCGAGTTCGGCGAGCGGGTGGGCGAGGGCGGCGAGGGAGAGGTTGCAGGGGCCGATGCCGATGCCGACCAGGTCGCGCGGGGACTCGGGCTCGTGGAGTGGGGGGATGGTCATCTGGGGGTCGTTCCTTCTACGAGTGCGAGGAGCTGGGCCAGTTCGTCCGGCCGGGTGTGGGGGTTGAGGATGGTGGCCTTGAGCCAGAGGCGGCCGTCGAGGCGTGCGCGGCCGAGGACGGCCCGGCCCTCGTGCAGCAGCCTGCGGCGTACGGCGGCCACGGCGTCGTCGTCCGCGCCCGCGGGCCGGAACAGGACCGTGCTGATGACGGGCCGGTCGTACAGCTCCAGGCGGGGGTGGCCCTGGACGAGCGCGGCGAACTCGCGTGCGCGGGCGCAGACCTGGTCGACCAGGGCGCCGGTGCCGGTGCGGCCCAGCGTCTTCAGGGTGACGGCGATCTTGAGGATGTCCGGGCGGCGCGTGGTCCGCAGGGAGCGGCCGAGCAGATCGGGGAGTCCGGCCTCGGTGTCGTCGTCGGCGTTCAGGTAGTCGGCGTGCTGGTGCAGGACGGCGAGTTCCGGAGGCCGTGCCACGGCGAGCAGGCCGGCGGCGGCCGGCTGCCAGCCGAGCTTGTGCAGGTCGAGGGTGACCGTGTGGGCGGCGTCGAGTCCGGCCAGCTTCCCCCGGTGCCGCTCGCTGAAGGCGAGGCCTCCGCCGTAGGCGGCGTCGATGTGCAGGCGGACGCCGTGGACGCCGCACAGGCCGGCGATCTCGGTCAGCGGGTCGATGAGCCCGGCGTCCGTGGTGCCGGCGGTGGCGGCGACCAGCAGCGGGCCGGAGAGCGCGCTGAGGGCGGCATCGAGGGCGGCCGGGTCGAGGACGCCGCCGGGGGCGGGGACGACGACCGGCTCCGGCAGGCCGAGGAGCCAGGCGGCGCGGGGCAGGGAGTGGTGGGCGTTGGCCCCGCAGACCAGGCGGACGCTGCCGCCGTGGGCCTCGCGGGCGAGCAGCAGGGCGAGCTGGTTGGACTCGGTGCCGCCGGTCGTGACCAGGGCGTCGGCGAGGCCGATCTCGCGGGCGAGGGCGCGGGTGACCTCGGCCTCCAGGGCGGAGGCGGCCGGAGCCTGGTCCCAGGAGTCCAGGGACGGGTTGAGGACGCTCGCGGCGAGGTCGGCGGCGGTGGCGACGGCGAGGGGCGGGCAGTGCAGATGGGCCGCGCACAGCGGGTCGGCGGGGTCGGCGGCGCCTGCGGCCAGGGCGTGCACGAGGGCACGCAGCGCGTCGGGGTCACCGTCCTTCGGGAGGACGTCCCCGAGGGCGTCGGCGACCCGTGCGGCGACGACCTCGGGCCCGCCGGCCGGCAGCGGGCCGCCGCGGGCCCGGCCGCCGCTCGCGAGCGCGTCGAGCACGGTGTCCAGGAGCGGCCGCAGGGCTCCGGGGCCGTCGGGTCCTGAGGCGAGGGGCGGCGTACTCATGGGCTCTCCTCCGGGACGCGGGGGCAAGGGGGCGACCATGGGGGTGTCCGGCCTGTGCAGGGGCCTTTGTGCGGCGGCGTCTTCCAGTTTGTACGGGAAGGATCCCGCGCGTCCGGAAAGCCCAACGATCGGAACCCGAAAGTGGGTACTGCCGTACGGGGCAAACACGTTGGAACGTGGGAACGGCGCCGGTCCCGCGGCTAACGTCGGTCGGATGGAGGCGTGGATGATCGACGTGCCCGGTGAGCGGGTGGTGGTGCGCGAGCCCGGTCCCGCGGACGAGGTGCCGTTGCTGACGCTGTTCGGGGAGTGCGAGGACTGGTTCGTGGCGGTGACGGGGCTGCCGTCCGGGCCGGGTGACGTGCAGAGCCTGTTCTACGCACTGCCGGAGGGCGCGAGCCCCGACGACAAGGTGCTTCTGGTGCTGGAGCGGGACGGCGTGGTCGCGGGCCTGGTGGACGCCGTGCGGGACCATCCGGAGCCGGGCGCGGTGGCGGTGGGCCTGTTCCTGCTGGCGCCGTGGGCGCGGGGCCGGGGTCTGGGCCGTGCGCTGGCCGAGTCCCTGCTGGCCCGTGCCGGGCAGGTGCCCCTGGTCACGGCGGCGGTGCCGGCCGGCTGGCGCTCCGGCGAGCGCTTCCTCGAGCGGCTCGGTTTCGCCCTGGACGCCGCTGTTCCCGCCCCGGCCGAGACGGGCAGCCGGTGGACGGGACCACGCGAAGGGGGCGTGCGGCGGGCCGAGTTGCGGCGGACCGGCACGGGCTGAACCCGGTCCGCCGAAGAGGCTGCTCCTCGGGTGGTTACTCGCCCCGTGCCCGCAATGCCCGGGCCAGGTCGTCCAGTTCGTCGACCAGCTTGCGGCGCAGGGCGACGACCGGGTCGGCCTCGCGCAGACAGGCCTCGCCGAGGGCGAGGTGCTCGGCGTCGACGGCGTGGTACGGGAAGGCCCAGCGGCCGGCCGCGACGGCGATGGCCGGGCCGCGGCGGGCGGCGAGGGCGACCACGTCCTCGTAGTAGCGCGATACGTACTCCCGTACCAGATCGGCCTGTTCAGGCTGCCAGAAACCCCGCGCGGTGGCCGTGAACAGGTAGTTGGAGAGGTCGTCCGTGGCGAACATCGCCTCCCAGGCCGCGCGCTTGGCCTCGGCGTCGGGCAGGGCGGCACGGCAGGTGGCGGCGCCCTCCTGGCCGGTGGCGGACGGGTCGCGCTCCAACTCGGCGGCGACGGCGGCCTCGTCGGTGGCGCCGAGCACGGCGAGCCGGCCGAGGATGCGCCAGCGCAGCTCGGGGTCGAGTTCCGGGCCGCCGGGCACCGTGCCGTCGGCGAGCCAGGCCGCGATGGTGTCGGGGTGGGCGGCGACGTCGATGAAGTGCCGTACGGCGATCAGGCGCAGGCCGGGGTTGTCGCCGTCCTCGGTGCGGCGCAGCAGGTCGCGGCAGAGGGAACCGAGGGTGGCGAGGGCGGCCGGGCGCTCCTCGGCGCTCAGATAGCGGTCGGCGACATGGGCGGAGGCGAAGGCGAGGACTCCCTGGACGAGGGCCAGGTCGGTCTCGCGCGGGAGGTGGGCGCGGGCCGTGTCCAGGTAGGCTCGGGGCGGGAGTTCGCCGTCGCGGACGGCGTCCCTGAGGGCGTTCCACACCACCGCGCGGGTGAGCGGGTCGGGCAGCCCGGACAGGCTCGAGCGGACCGCCTCGAAGGACTCGGCGTCGAAGCGGACCTTGGCGTAGGTCAGGTCGCCGTCGTTGAGCAGGAGCAGCGCGGGACGCTTTCCGACGGGCTCCGGGGCGGTCTGCGGGAGGTCGAGGTCGATGCGTTCGCGCAGGACGAGGCGACCCTCGTCGGTGAGGTCGCGGTCGTACAGGCCGACGGTGACGCGGTGCGGGCGGCTGCCCGCGCGGTCCACGGTCAGCGCGCAGGTGCCGTCGGCGGACCGGAGCGACGGGGTGAGCGTGTCGACTCCGGTGGTGCGCAGCCAGGCGTCGGCCCAGGCGTGCACGTCGCGCTCGGTGGCCGCGGCGAGGGAGTCGATGAAATCGGCGAGGGTGGCGTTGGCGAAGCGGTGCCGCTTGAAGTGGATGTTGATGCCGGCGAGGAAGTCCTTCTCGCCGAGCCAGGCCACCAGCTGGCGCAGCGCGGAGGCGCCCTTGGCGTAGGAGATGCCGTCGAAGTTGAGCAGCGCGGCGGCGGTGTCGTCGACCGCCTCGGGGGCGACCGGGTGGGTGGAGGGGCGCTGGTCGGCGTCGTAGCCCCAGGCCTTGCGGGTGACGCCGAACTCGACCCACGGTTCGGTGAAGCGGGTCGCCTCGAGGGTGGTCTGGTAGCCCATGTACTCGGCGAAGGACTCGTTCAGCCAGATGTCGTCCCACCACTTGAGGGTGACGAGGTCGCCGAACCACATGTGGGCCATCTCGTGGGCGATGACCATGGCGCGGGTCTGCCGCTCGGTGTCGGTGACGGCCGAGCGGAAGACGAAGTCGTCGCGGAAGGTGACCAGGCCGGGGTTCTCCATGGCGCCGGCGTTGAACTCGGGGACGAACGCCTGGTCGTAGGAGTCGAAGGGGTAGGGCTCCTCGAACTTCTCGTGGTAGCGGTCGAAGCACGCGCGCGTGACGTCGAGGATCTCCTCGGCGTCGGCGTCGAGGTGGGGGGCGAGGGAGCGGCGGCAGTGGATGCCGAAGGGCAGTCCGCGGTGCTCGGTGCGCACGGAGTGGAAGGGGCCGGCGGCGACCGCGACGAGATAGGTCGAGATCAGCGGGGTCGGGGCGGCACGCCAGCGGCCCGAGCCGAGGTGTTCGGTGATGCCGTTGGCGAGGACGGTCCAGCCTTCGGGGGCGGTGACGGTCAGCTCGAAGACGGCCTTCAGGTCGGGCTGGTCGAAGGCGGCGAAGACGCGCTGGACGTCGTCGAGGAACAGCTGTGTGTAGACGTACGTCTCGCCGTCGGTGGGGTCGGTGAAGCGGTGCATGCCCTCGCCGGTGCGGGAGTAGCGCATGGCCGCGTCGACGCGCAGTTCGTGCTCGCCGGCGGTGAGGTTCTCCAGCGGCAGCCGGCCGTCGCGGAAGGACTCCGGGTCGAGGGGCTTTCCGTCGAGTGTGGCGCCGCGCAGCTCGGCGGGCTTCAGCTCGACGAACGTGTCCCCGCCGGATTGCGCGCTGAACCTGATCACGGTACGGGAGTCGAAGGTCTCGTCCCCCGTGGTGAGGTCCAGCTCGATCGTGTAACGGTGGACGTCGAGGAACTGTGCTCGGAGCTGCGCTTCGTCGCGCGTGATGACGGACATGCAAGCCATGCTGCCTGATGGCACCGACAGCGCACAGGGGTGGATCGGTACACGGCATATGTCCGATTCCGTGCGCCTCCCGCTCCGCGCCGGGTGCCGCTGGTCAGCCGGCCGAGGCCGGCTGCCCGCCGGCGGCGTCCTCGGCGATGGACTCGTGGTGCCGGATCACCTCGGCGATGATGAAGTTCAGGAACTTCTCGGCGAACGCCGGGTCGAGCTTGGCGTTCTCGGCGAGGCTGCGCAGCCGCTCGATCTGCCGCGCCTCGCGGGCCGGGTCGGCGGGCGGCAGCTGGTGCACCGCCTTCAGACGGCCGACCTGCTGGGTGCACTTGAAGCGCTCGGCGAGCATGTGGACGACGGCCGCGTCGATGTTGTCGATGCTCTCGCGCAGCCGATCCAGCTCCTGGCGGACCGCGGGGTCGACGTCACCGGTACCGGTGTTGCTGATGGTCATGGGCGTCAACCTTAAGGGGCGCGACGCCTGGCGATCACCGGCTGACCAGCATGCGATCAGGTGCCGATCGTCGGAGGATCGTCCGGATCCGGGATCCGGTCGCTCCAGCCTCCCGGGACGCTGCGGCCCTGCTGGGCGCGGAAGCGAACGGGGGCGAGGCCGACCCGGCGGGTGAACAGGCGGGAGAAGTAGGCGGGGTCGTCGTAGCCGACGCGGCGGGCGACGGCCGCGACCGGCAGTTCGGTGGCGGCGAGGAGTTCCTTGGCACGGCCCAGGCGGATGCCGAGGAGGTAGTCCTTGGGGCTGCACCCCGCGGCACGGCGGACGGCGCCGCGCAGCTCGGCGGGGGTCATGCCGTGCCGGGCGGCGTGGTCGGCGACGCTCATCGGCCTGCAGGCGTCCCGGGCCAGCGCCTGGAGCACCTCGTCGCCGTCGGGGGCGAGGTCGGCGCGGGCCCGGCGCAGGGCGACGAGCAGCTCGTGGACGGCTGCGCCGGTCTCCACCTCCAGCAGGGGGTTGCCGCGGCGGGCGGCGCGGGCGATGCGGGCGACGACCGCCCGGGGGCCGGCCGCGTCCGAGAGCGGGACGACAGGACGTTCGGGCTCGATGTAGCCGAGTTCGGTGTAGGTCGCGGTGGCGGGTCCGGCGAAGTCGACGAAACCCTCGTCCCAGCCGGTCTCCGGGTCGGGCCCGTAGTGGTGCGCCACTCCGGGGGTGAGCCACAGCAGCGCGGGCGCGGTGACGGTCGTACGGCGGCCGTCGGCGCCCCGGTGCCAGCCGCCGCCCGCGCTGATCACGACGGCCACGTGGTGGTCGAGGGTGCGGGGGCCGACCGTGGGCAGCGCGCCGTACTGGAGGCCGACGCCGAGGCAGACCAGGCCGAGGCGGTGGTGGACGGGGCCGGGACTGAGGAACCGCATCCAGGTGTGGTACATCGGTGCTCCTCCCGGCGTCGTCGGCGGAGGACTTTTGTCCAAGCAGCGCCGATCTTCGTCCATGGCGCCGATCGCCGCCAGGGCCGAGGCTGGGGCGCATGAGCGAGTTCACGGTGGGGGAATCCGCCTTCCTGCTGGACGGGCGGCCGGTACGGCTGCTGTCCGGCGCCCTGCACTACTTCCGGGTGCACGAGGCGCAGTGGCGGCACCGGCTGGAGATGCTGCGCGCGATGGGCCTCAACTGCGTGGAGACGTACGTCCCGTGGAACCTGCACCAGCCGGGCCCGGGGACCTTCCGGGACGTGCAGGCGGTCGGCCGGTTCCTGGACGCGGTCCGCGAGGCCGGCCTGTGGGCGATCGTGCGGCCGGGGCCGTACATCTGTGCCGAGTGGGAGAACGGCGGGCTGCCGCACTGGGTGACGGGCGAGCCGGGCACGCGCGCGCGTACCCGTGACGAGCGTTTCCTGTTCCACGTACGGAGCTGGTTCCACCACCTGCTGCACGAGATCGTTCCCCGGCAGATCGACCGGGGCGGCCCGGTGATCATGGTGCAGGTCGAGAACGAGTACGGCAGCTACGGCTCGGACGCGGACTACCTGGAGCAGCTCGCCGAGGTGCTGCGGGTCAAGGGGGTCGACGTTCCCCTGTTCACCTCCGACGGCCCGGAGGACCACATGCTGACCGGCGGCTCGCTGCCCGGTGTGCTCGCCACGGTGAACTTCGGCTCCCACGCGCGCGTGGCCTTCGAGGCGCTGCGCCGCCATCGCCCCGAGGGCCCGCTGATGTGCATGGAGTTCTGGTGCGGCTGGTTCGACCACTGGGGCGGCGAACACGTCGTACGGGATCCCGGGGAGGCGGCGCAGGCCCTGCGGGAGATCCTGGAGTGCGGTGCCTCGGTGAACCTGTACATGGCGCACGGCGGCACGAGTTTCGCGGGCTGGGCGGGCGCGAACCGGGGCGGCGGCGACCTGCACGAGGGCCTGCTGGAGCCGGACGTGACCTCGTACGACTACGACGCGCCGGTGGACGAGTGCGGGCGCCCCACGGAGAAGTTCTGGCGCTTCCGCGAGGTGCTGGCCGAGTACCACTCCGATCCCCTACCCGGACTGCCGCCTCCACCAGCTCCGTTTGGTTCTCCAACTGAGGCCGTGCTGTCCGGATGGGCACCCATGGGCGACGTTCTGGAGGCGCTCGGCGGCGCGGAGACCGTCACCCCCGTACCGCCGGCCTTCGAAGAACTGGGCGTCGCCCGGGGTCTGGTGCGCTACGAGGTGAGCGTGCCAGGGCCGCGGCAGCCGTACCCGCTGACGGTGCGCGGGCTCAGGGATCTCGCGGTGGTGTACGTCGACGGGGAGCGGGCCGGGGTGCTCACCGAGGAGGAGCCCCGGCTGAAGGAGCCCGTCGCGGGCCCCGCGCGCGTGGAGCTGTGGGTGGAGTCCCTGGGGAGGGTCAACTACGGGCCGCGCTCCGGCGAGGCGAAGGGCATCACCGGGGGCGTCCTGCACGAGCGCCAGTATCTGCACGGGGTACGCGCGCGTGGGCTCGACCTGGACGCCTTCGCCGAGGGTGTGGAGGCGGTGCCCTTCGGCGCGCTGTCCGGCGCGGGTGCCCCGGGGCTGTACCGGGGCGCGGTCACGGTCCGCGGGGCCGGGGACGCCCGGATCGAACTGCCCGGCTGGACACGGGGCTTCGTCTGGGTCAACGGCTTCAATCTGGGCCGTTACTGGTCCGTGGGACCTCAGCGGTCCCTGTACGTCCCCGGGCCGGTGCTGCGGGAGGGCTCGAACGAGGTGTGGGTACTGGAGCTGCAGGAGGCGGGGCCGGGGCCGTGCCCGCCGCGTCTGCTGCCGGCCTGAGACCGGGAGCGGCAAGGGCTGATCTCACGCCCCGCCGGGGAAACCCGGCCGGCGGAAATCCGCTCACACCCGCATACAGTGGAAAGGAGTTCCGGGCGTCATTGGGGGTCGGACGTGGCGAACGGCGGACCGGTCGAGCACGGCTACCCGCATCTGGAGACGGTGCGGGCCGCCGTCACCGCGCTGTACAGGCGGCTGTCGTACGACACCGTCCAGACCTTCTCGGCCAGCGTGGCCCCGGCCGACGTGGCCTTCGCCGACACGGACGACCTGCATCTGGGTGCGCAGCGGGTGGCCCGCGAGATCGTGCGGCACTTCCGGCTGCCGGACGCTCGGCTCATCGTCGGCTTCCGGGAGATGACCCATGCGGCCAACGTCGAACTGGCGGCGGGCCCCGAGTACTTCGTCGAGCTGAACGACCGCTTCCGCACGCACCGCAGGGACATCGGCGCGGCACTCGCCCACGAGGTGACCCATGTCTATCTGCACCGCCTCGGCCTCGCCTTCCCCACCACGGCCGAGAACGAGATCCTGACGGACACGGTGACGACCTACTTGGGCGCGGGCTGGCTGTTGCTGGACGCCTACCGCGAGGACGGCGTCTCCTCCCAGAAGCTCGGCTACCTCACCCCGGAGGAGTTCGGCTACGTCCTCGCGAAGCGCTCCCTGCTCTTCCACGAGGATCCCTCCGTGTGGTTCACCAGTCCACAGGCCTACACGGCCTACGGCAAGGGCATGGACCAGGCCCGGTGGGACGAGCAGCAGCCCCCGCTGACCGGCGCCGGCTGGGCGGGCCGCCGCCGCTACGCCCACGACCGCCGCCACGCGCCCGGCGTCCCGCCCGGGGCGCCCTACGCCTTCAGCCCCGACCCCGCCGGCCACCTCCGCGTCTCCTTCCCCTGTCCCACCTGCCACCAGCGCATCAGGGTGCCGGTACGGGGGCGGGTACGGGCGCGGTGCGGCCTGTGCAGAACGGTGCTGGAGTGCGACACCTAGGGTTCGCCCACCCGCCCGACTCGGCAGGCCGAGAAACACGTCTGCCCGGTCATTGGGCGCTTGCGGCGGGACGGACGACGATTTCGTTGACGTCGACCTCCGGAGGCTGGGAGACGGCGTAGGCGATGGCCTCCGCGATGGCGGAGGCGGGCAGCGCCACCGCGCGGTAGGTCTTCATGGCCTCCCGGGCAGCAGGGTCGGAGATGCTCTCGGCGAGTTCGGACTCGGTCACGCCCGGAGAGACGAGAGTGACCCGGATGTTCCCGGTGGACTCCTGACGCAGTCCTTCGGAGAGCGCGCGAACGGCGAACTTGGTGGCGCAGTAGACGGCGGCGGTGGGAGAGACCTCGTACGCGCCGACAGAGGCGATGTTCACGAAGTGGCCCCCGCCCTGAGCGCGCATCGCGGGCAGAGCGGCGGCGATACCGTGCAGAACACCCCTCACGTTGACGTCGATCATCCGGTCCCACTCGTCGGTCTTCAGCGCCTCCAGGGGCGAGAGCGGCATCACCCCGGCGTTGTTGACCACCACGTCCAGTCGGCCGTAGCGCTCACGGGCGGCGGACACGAAGGCCCGGACATCGACGGCGTCCGTGACATCCAGCCGCTGGAAGGCCGCAGTGCCGCCTGCGCTGGTGATCTGCCCGGTCAGCGCATCCAGACGATCGGTGCGCCGCGCTCCGAGGAACAGGAGGTGGCCGTCGGCCGCAAGCCGTCGGGCGGTCGCCTCCCCGATCCCGCTGCTCGCTCCGGTGACCGCCACGACCTTGGCTGTGTCTGTCATACCTGCCGTCCCTCTCGGTAGAGCACGAGGTGCTCGTGGTGGTGCACCCCGTCGCGGATGTCGCCCGTCGTGCGCGTTCCCTGCCATGACGGACTCCCTTCGTCCATGGGTGCGGATCCGTCCTGCCCGACCGAGTCTGGGCAGGTCGAAGACCGCCGACCAGGACGTGTGCTGCCTGGGTGCGGTGCACCCGGGCAGCACACCGCCCCTGCGGCCTAGCCTGGGGACATGACCGACAACCATCTGGGAGAGTTCCTGCGCGCGCGCAGGGCGGCCCTGCGGCCGGAGGACGTCGGCATGGCGAGCTACGGCGTACGCCGAGTCCCCGGACTGCGCCGTGAGGAGGTCGCCGTCCTGGCCGGGGTGAACGCGGACTACTACACCCGCCTGGAACAGGGGCGGGAACGGCACCCCTCGGCCCAGGTGCTCGACGCGCTCGGCCGCGCCCTGCGACTGGGCCCCGACGCGCACGCGCACCTGCACCAGCTGGCCGGGACAGCGCCGAGCGACCGGTTCACCCACACCACGGACCGGGTCGGTCCCGCCCTGCGCCGGCTCATGGACGGCTACCCCGGCGCCCCGGCGTTCGTCATCAACCGGGCCTTGGACGTCCTGGCCGCCAACGCCCTGGCCGAGGCCCTGCACTCGCCCTTCGAGCCGACGGACAACCTGGCCCGCATGGCCTTCCTCGACCCGGCAGGCCGGCAGTTCTACACGCGGTGGAGCGACACGGTGCAGGCCGTCGTGGGCCACCTGCGCCAGGCGGCCGGCCTCGACCCGGACCACCCGCGGCTGCGGGAACTCGTCCGCACCCTCACCGAGCACAGCGCGGACTTCACCCGCCTGTGGGACACCCACGCCGTGCGGGGCAAGACCCAGGACACCAAGCACTTCCTCCACCCGGACGTCGGCCCCCTGACCCTCACCTACCAGGCCTTCGATGTACGCGACGCTCCGGGCCAGCAGCTCGTCATCCACCAGGCCGAGTCCGGCAGCCCCAGCGCCCAGGCCCTCGGCCTGCTCGGCTCCCTCCACGCCACCTCGGGCCAGGGCGCCCGGTAGGGGCCGGGTGTCGATCAAGGGGTCCGGACGGGTCGGCGCAAGCGTGCGAGCAGGCGGCCACCCGCCTGACGGACTGAACTCCCCTACCCCTCAGAGCCGTACACCGCCCCTGGGCTCTCCGCCTCCGCCAGCAACTTCAGTGCGGTCTCCCCTGCCTCGGCCGGGGTCCAGCGCGCTCCCCTGTCGGCGCCGGGACCGGGGCGCCAGCCCTCCATGACGGTGATCCGGCCGCCCTCCGCCTCGAACACCCGGCCGGTCACACCGGTGCTCGCGGCGGAGCCGAGCCAGACGACCAGCGGGGAGACGTTCTCGGGGGCCATGGCGTCGAATCCGGCGGCCGGGGCGGCCATGGTCCCGGCGAAGGTACGTTCCGTCATGCGGGTGCGGGCGGCCGGGGCGACGGCGTTGACCTGGACGCCGTAGCGGGCCAGTTCGGCCGCCGCGACGAGGGTCAGCGCGATGATCCCGGCCTTGGCGGCGCTGTAGTTCCCCTGCCCGACCGAGCCCAGCAGGCCTGCTCCGCTGCTGGTGTTGACGATGCGGGCCACCGGGGTGCGCCCGGCCTTGGCCTCGGCCCGCCAGTGCGCGGCGGCATGCTTGAGGGGCAGGAAGTGGCCCTTGAGGTGGACGCGGATCACGGCGTCCCAGTCGTCCTCGTCGAGGTTGACGAGCATACGGTCACGCAGGAAGCCGGCGTTGTTGACGAGCGTGTCGAGCCGGCCGTACGTCTCGACGGCGGTCCGGATCAGGGAAGCGGCCCCCTCGGTCGTCGCGATGTCACCGCCGTGCGCGACCGCGTCGCCGCCCGCCTCCCGGATCTCCGCGACGACGGCCGCCGCCGGACTGTCCGGACCGGGCACCCCGTCCAGCCCGACGCCCAGGTCGTTGACGACGACCCGGGCCCCCTCGGCGGCGAGGGCGAGGGCGTGCGCGCGGCCCAGTCCCCGTCCGGCGCCGGTGACGACGACGACTCGCCCTGCGCAGATTCCGCGGATTCCGCTCATCCCCGTCATCCCCGGCCTCCTTGTCGGCGGTGTTCCTTGTCGGCGGTCGCTGCATCCAGGAAGGCGGGCCGCTCCCCGCCCCCGTGCACCAGCAGGCTCGCCCCGCTGATGTAGGCGGCCGCGTCGGAGGCGAGGAAGACGGCGGCCGCTCCGACGTCCGAGGGCGTGGCCAGCCGGCCGAGAGGGACGGTGCGGGAGACCGCAGCGAGGCCGTCCGGGCCGCCGTAGTGCAGGGACGACAACTCGGTGCGGACCATGCCGACGACCAGCGTGTTGACGCGGACCTCCGGCGCCCATTCCACGGCCATGGAGGCGGCCAGGTTCGCCAGGCCTGCCTTGGCCGCGCCGTAGGCCGCCGAGCCGGGCGAGGGCCGCTCGCCACTGACGCTGCCGACCATCACGACCGCGCCACGGGCCCGGCGGAGCTGCTCGTAGGCGGCGAGGGAGGCGGTCAGCGGGGTGACGAGGTTCAGCTCGATGACCCGGGCGTGCCGCTCGGCGTCCGCGTCGGCCAGCCGCCGGTACGGGGTGCCGCCCGCGTTGTTGACGAGCACGTCGAGCCGGGGCAGCGCCTCGAAGAATGCGCGGACGGACGGCGGGTCGCGCAGGTCGAGGGGCAAGAACTCCACACCGTCCAGGGCCTGTTCGGGGGGACGCCGGGCACAGGCCACCACACGGGCGCCGGCCGCGGCGAAGGCGCCTGCGATGCCCGCCCCCACCCCCCGGGTGCCGCCGGTGACGACGACGGTTCTGCCGCGCAGCGAGTTGTCCACAGGCCCTGCCGCGGAGTTGTCCACAGGCTCTCCCGCTCGTCTTCGCCGACTGCTAGCTTCGAAGCCTCACACCTAACAAATGTTTGGTGGAAAGGCGTTGAGTGCGAAGGTAGCTGATGCGTCCATGGGTGTCTCCATGTCGGTCCCGGAAAAGGGGATTTCCGTAGTCACCGTCGACTTCCCGCCGGTGAACGCACTGCCGGTGCGCGGCTGGTTCGAGCTGGCCGAGGCCGTGCGCGCGGCGGGCCACGACCCCGAGGTGCGGTGCGTGGTGCTGGCCGCCGAGGGCCGCGGGTTCAACGCGGGCGTGGACATCAAGGAGATACAGGCGAACGGACAGCAGGCCCTGATCGGCGCCAACCAGGGCTGCGCGGAGGCCTTCACGGCGGTCTACGAGTGCGAGACACCGGTGATAGCGGCGGTCCAGGGGTTCTGCCTGGGCGGCGGGATAGGCCTGGTGGGGAACGCGGACGCGATCGTGGCGAGCGAGGACGCCACCTTCGGGCTGCCGGAGCTGGACCGGGGCGCGCTGGGCGCCGCCACGCATCTGGCCCGGCTGGTCCCGCAGCACCTGATGCGCACGCTGTACTACACGTCGCGCACGGCGAGCGCCGCCGAGCTGCACGCGCACGGCTCGGTGTGGCGGGTGGTGCCGCGCGCGGAACTGCGGGCGGCCGCGCTGGAGCTGGCCCGCGAGATCGCCGCGAAGGACGGGCGGCTGCTGCGCATGGCCAAGGCCGCCATCAACGGGATCGACCCCGTCGACGTGCGCCGCAGTTACCGCTTCGAACAGGGCTTCACGTTCGAGGCCAACCTCAGCGGACTGGCCGACCGGGTCCGCGACACGTTCGGGAAGGAGGGTGCGTAGGTGGGCGACAAGACGATGACCGCCGAGGAGGTGGTCTCCCGGCTCTCCAGCGGCATGACCCTGGGCATCGGTGGCTGGGGTTCACGGCGCAAGCCGATGGCGCTGGTCAGGGCCCTGCTGAGAGCCGGGATCGGAGACCTCACGGTCATCTCGTACGGCGGCCCGGACATCGGCATGCTGGCCGCGGCCGGCCGGATCCGCAGGCTGGTCACCGCCTTCGTCACCCTCGACTCGATCCCACTCGAACCGCACTACCGGGCGGCCCGCGAGAGCGGGGACTTCGAGCTGACGGAGGTGGACGAGGGGATGTTCATGTGGGGGCTGCACGCGGCCGCCCACCGGCTGCCCTTCCTGCCGGTGCGGGCGGGTGTCGGCTCGGACGTCATGCGGGTCAACCCGACTCTGAGGACCGTCACTTCGCCCTACGAGGACGCAGAGACGTTCGTGGCGATGCCCGCCCTGCGGATGGACGCGGCCCTGGTGCACGTCAACCGCGCCGACCGGCTGGGCAACGGGCAGTACCTGGGCCCGGACCCGTACTTCGACGACCTGTTCTGCGAGGCGGCGGACGCGGCCTACGTCTCCTGCGAACGGATCGTCGACACGGCCGTGTTGACGAAGGAGGCGGCCCCGCAGTCGCTGCTCCTGAAACGGCTCGCGGTGACCGGTGTGGTCGAGGCCCCGAACGGCGCGCACTTCACCTCCTGCGCACCGGACTACGGCCGGGACGAGGCCTTCCAGCGGACGTACGCGGCCACGCCCTGGCCGGAGTTCGCCGAGCGGTTCCTGTCCGGGGACGAGGAGGCGTACCGGTCGTCGGTGCGGGCCTGGCAGAAGGAGGAGCGAGAGCAATGAGCGTCTCACGTCCCACTCCGGCCCCCCTTCTCCCACCCACCCGCGCCGAGTACTGCGTGATCGCCTGTGCCGAGGCCTGGCGGGGCAGCGGGGAGATCCTGGCCAGCCCGATGGGTCTGATCCCGTCGCTGGGCGCACGGCTGGCCCGGCTCACCTTCGCGCCGGACCTGCTGCTCACCGACGGCGAGGCACTGCTGGTCCGGCCGGACGGCACGCCCGAGGGCTGGCTGCCCTACCGGCAGCATCTGGCCCTGGTGGCGGGCGGCCGCCGGCACGTGATGATGGGGGCGAGCCAGATCGACCGGTACGGCAACCAGAACATCTCCTGCATCGGCGACTGGACCCGGCCCCGGCGACAGCTGCTCGGGGTGCGCGGCGCTCCGCTGAACACGCTGAACAATCCGACGAGTTACTGGATCCCGAGGCACTCCCGGCGGGTGTTCGTGGAGCGGGCGGACATGGTGTGCGGGGTGGGGTACGACCGGGCGGCCGAACTGGGGAGCACGGCCCGCTTCCACCGCATCCCCAGGGTCGTCTCCGACCTCGGAGTCCTCGACTTCGCCACCCCCGACCAGTCGATGCGGCTGGCCTCGCTGCATCCCGGTGTGAGCGTGGACCAGGTGCGGGAGGCGACGGGATTCCCGCTCACCGTGCCGGACGAGGTGCCGTACACCCGGGAGCCCACGGCGGAGGAGCTGCGGCTGATCCGTGCGGAGCTGGATCCGGAGGGGGCCCGCGCGCGTGAGGTGCCCGAGGGGGCAAGGGCGTGATGGAGACCGCACTGACCCGGCTGGTCGGGGTCCGGCATCCCCTCGTGCAGACCGGGATGGGCTGGGTGGCGGGCCCGCGCCTGGTCTCGGCCGCGGCCGAAGCGGGTGCCCTCGGCATCCTGGCCTCCGCGACGATGACCCGCGACCAGTTGCGTACCGCGATAAGGGAGGTCCGGTCGCGCACGGACACGCCGTTCGGGGTGAACCTGCGGGCCGACGCGGCCGACGCGGCGGACCGGGTGCAGATCATGCTGGACGAGGGCGTCCGGGTGGCCTCCTTCGCCCTCGCCCCCTCCCACGAGCTGATCACCCGGCTCAAGGAGGCCGGTGTGGTGGTCATTCCGTCCGTCGGGGCACGGCGGCACGCCGAGAAGGTGGCGGCGTGGGGTGCGGACGCGGTGATCGTGCAGGGCGGCGAGGGCGGCGGGCACACCGGCGAGGTGGCGACGAGCGTGCTGCTGCCGCAGGTGGTGGATGCGGTGCGGATACCGGTGGTGGCGGCGGGCGGCTTCTTCGACGGGCGGGGCCTGGTCGCGGCGCTGGCCTACGGGGCGGCCGGGGTGGCGATGGGCACGCGGTTCCTGCTCACCTCGGACTCGACGGTGCCGGACGCGGCGAAAGCACGGTATCTGGCGGCGACGGTCCGGGACGTCACGGTCACCCGGGCGGTGGACGGGCTGCCGCACCGGATGCTGCGCACGGACCTGGTCGACGTGCTGGAGCGGTCCGGCCGGACACGGGCCCTCGCCCACGCGGTGCGCAGGGCGGCGGGGTTCCGGCGGCTGTCGGGGCTCACCTGGCGGCAGATGATCCGGGACGGTCTGGCCCTGAAGCACGGCAAGGAGCTGTCCTGGAGCCAGGTGCTGCTGGCGGCGAACACGCCGATGCTGCTGAAGTCGGCGATGGTGGAAGGTCGTACGGATCTCGGGGTGATGGCATCCGGGCAGGTCGCCGGGGTGATCGACGACCTGCCGTCGTGCGCGGAGCTGGTGGAGCGGATCGTGAAGGAGGCGGAGGAGGTGCTGGCGGGGCTGAGCAGGGCAGCGCCCTGAAGGGGCGCGGGGAACTGTGCGACCAGCCACGACGGCGCCGCAGCCGAAAGACGGCACATCGCCGGCACTTCCATCGGAACGCTTACGCTCAGAGGCGTTCGATGATCGTCACGTTCGCCTGACCGCCGCCCTCACACATGGTCTGGAGGCCGAACCGGCCGCCGGTGCGCTCCAGTTCGTGCAGCAGGGTCGTCATCAGTCGGACGCCGGTGGCGCCGAGCGGGTGGCCGAGGGCGATCGCGCCGCCGTTGACGTTGACCTTCTCCGGGTCGGCGCCGGTCTCCTTGAGCCAGGCGAGCACGACGGGGGCGAAGGCCTCGTTGATCTCCACGAGGTCGATGGCGTCGATGGTCAGCCCGGTCTTCTTCAGAGCGTGTGCGGTGGCCGGGATGGGCGCGGAGAGCATGCGGATGGGGTCCTCGCCGCGTACGGAGAGGTGGTGGACGCGGGCGCGTGGGCGCAGCCCGTGTTCCCGTACCGCCCGCTCGGAGGCGAGCAGCATGGCCGCGGCTCCGTCGGAGACCTGGGAGGAGCAGGCTGCGGTGATGGTGCCGCCGTCGAGGACCGGCTTCAGCGCGGCCATCCTCTCCAGGGAGGTGTCCCGGCGGGGGCCCTCGTCGACGGTGACCTCGCCGTAGGGGACGGTCTCGCGCTCGAAGCGGCCCGTGTCGATGGCCCACACCGCCCGCCGGTGCGAGCGCAGGGCGAACTCCTCCTGGTCCGCACGGCTGATGCCCCACTTGGCGGCGATCATCTCGGCGCCGGCGAACTGGTTGACGGGCTGGTCGCCGTAGCGGGCGCGCCAGCCGGTGCTGCCGAGGAAGGGTCCGTCGGTCAGGCCGAGGGGGTCCGCGGCCTGCCGGGAGGCGAAGGCGATGGGGATCTGGGACATGTTCTGCACGCCGCCCGCGACCACCAGGTCCTGGGTGCCGGAGAGCACGGCCTGCGCGGCGAAGTGCACGGCCTGCTGGGAGGAGCCGCACTGGCGGTCGACGGTCACGCCCGGCACCTCCTCGGGCAGGCCGGCGGCCAGCCAGCTGGTGCGGGCGATGTCCCCCGCCTGCGGCCCGACCGCGTCCAGGCAGCCGAAGACGACGTCCTCCACGGCCGCCGGGGCGACCCCGGCCCGCTCCACGAGTGCCTTGAGCACATGCGCACCCAGGTCGGCCGGATGGACCCGGCCGAGCCCTCCCCCGCGCCGCCCGACGGGCGTGCGGACCGCTTCGACGATGTAGGCCTCGGCCATGGCGACTCCCTCACAGGAAAGGGGTGTTCAGCGTGATGTCATGCGCGTACGGCGATTCCGTCCAGCACCATGGACAGGTACTGGCGGGCGATCTCCTCCGGGCTGTGCTGTCCCCCGGGCCGGTACCAGGACGCGGCGACCCACACGGTGTCCCGGACGAACCGGTAGGTGAGACGGACGTCCAGGTCGGCACGGAAGACACGCTCGGCGACCCCGCGTTCCAGCGTGGACAGCCATGCCTTCTCGAACCGGCGCTGCGAGTCGGCGAGGAAGGCGAAGCGGTCCTGCGCCATGAGCTGCCTGCTCTCCTTCTGGTAGATCGCGACGGCGGCGCGGTGCCGGTCGATCTCCCGGAAGGACTCGGTGACCAGCGCCTCCAGGGTCTCGCGCGGCCCGAGTCCGGAGGCCAGGACGGTGTCGTAGCCGTCCCACAGCTCGTCGAGGAAGGTCCGCAGGATCTCCTCCAGCATCGACTCCTTGGAATCGAAGTGGTAGTAGAGGCTGCCCGCGAGCATCCCGGCGTGGTCGGCGATGGTGCGCACGGTGGTGGCGTTGTAGCCCTGTTCGGCGAAGACCTCGGCGGCGGTGCCGAGCAGTTCGCTGCGGCGCGCCAGGGCGGCGGCCGCCGCGGGCTTCTTCGGGGCGGTCACCTGAGGCTTCTTCTTGGTCGGCACGAACCCATTGTGGTCTGCCCGTCGTCAGGGATGCTGGCTGCTGACGGCGACGACCTCGCCGGTCATGTACGAGGAGTAGCCGGAGGCCAGGAAGACGATCACGTTGGCCACCTCCCAGGGCTCGGCGTACCGCCCGAAGGCCTCCCGCTCGGTCAGCTGCTCCAGCAGGTCGGCCGAGGTGACCTTCACCAGGTGCGGATGCATGGCGAGGCTGGGCGCCACCGCGTTGACCCGCACCCCGTACGCGGCCGCCTCGATCGCCGCGCACCGGGTCAGTGCCATCACGCCGGCCTTGGCGGCGGCGTAGTGGGCCTGACCGGCCTGGGCGCGCCAGCCGACGACGGAAGCGTTGTTGACGATCACGCCGCCGCCGGTGTCGCGCAGGGCGCGCAGGGCCGCCCGAGTGCAGCGGAAGGTGCCGTTCAGCGTGACGTCGAGGACGCGGGACCACTCCTCGTCGGTCATGTCGGCGAGGTCCGAAGTCCCGCCGAGGCCCGCGTTGTTGACCACGATGTCCAGCTTTCCGTGCTCCCGTACGGCTGCCTCGAACAGCGCCCGGACCTGGGCGTCGTCGGTGACGTCGCAGGGCACCGCGGCCACCGCGCCGGGGAACTCCCGGCCGAGCCGGGCCTCGTGCTCCTTCAGGCGGCGCGTGTGCGCGTCGCTGATCAGCACCCGGGCGCCCTCCTCCAGGAAGCGGCGCGCGGTCGCGCCGCCGATCCCCGCGCCGGCCGCCGCGGTGATGACGGCGGTGCGACCCTTCAGCAGCCCGTGCCCGGGCACGTACGCCGGACTCTCGACGCCTGTCATAGGGCCACGCTAACCTACCAAACACTTGTTAGGGAAGGACGGTGACGGCGACCGTGGACCTGACCCACGCTCCGGCCGACGAGAAGTTCCGCGCCGAGGCCCGCGCCTGGCTGGAGGCCCATGTGCCCCGTGCCCCGCTCCCCTCCCTGGAGACCGCGGAGGGCTTCGCGGCGCACCGCGCCTGGGAGGCCGAAATGACCGCGGACCACTGGTCGGTGGTGTCCTGGCCCGAGGAGTACGGCGGGCGGGGCGCCGGGCTGCTGCGCTGGCTGGTCTTCGAGGAGGAGTACTGGGCGGCGGGCGCGCCGGGCCGGGTCGGCCAGAACGGCGTCAGCCTGCTCGCGCCGACGCTCTTCGACCACGGCACCGAGGAGCAACGCGCGCGTGTGCTGCCGCCGATGGCCTCCGGCGAGGTGGTCTGGGCGCAGGCCTGGTCCGAGCCGGAGGCGGGCTCCGACCTGGCCTCGCTCATCTCCAGGGCGGTGCGCACGGACGGCGGCTGGCTGCTGAGCGGCCAGAAGACCTGGTCCTCGCGGGCCGCCTTCGCCGACCGGGCCTTCGGCCTGTTCCGCAGCGACCCCGGCTTGCCGAAGCCGCACCAGGGGCTCACGTACCTCATGTTCGACCTGCGCGCCCCCGGCGTCACCGTCCGCCCGATCGGCCGCCTGGACGGAAAGCCGGCCTTCGCGGAGCTGTTCCTGGACGAGGTGTTCGTGCCGGACGAGGACGTCATCGGCGAGCCCGGCCAGGGCTGGCGGATCGCGATGTCCGCAGCGGGCAACGAACGCGGCCTCACCCTGCGTTCCCCCGGCCGTTTCCTGGCCTCGGCCGCCCGGCTGCTGGAGCTGTGGAAGGCACAGGGCCGCCCGGAGCACGCCCGCGCCCGGGTGGCGGACGCCCTGGCCGGCGCCCGCGCCTACCAGTTGTTCACCTACGCGGCCGCCTCCCGCTTCCTGGACGGCGCCTCGCTCGGCCCGGAGTCCAGCATGAACAAGGTGTTCTGGTCCGAGTACGACCTGGCGCTGCACGAGACGGCGCTCGATCTCCTGGGCGAGGAAGGTGAGTTGACGGACACGGCCTGGGCGGAGGGGTACGTCTTCGCCCTGGCCGGGCCCATCTACGCGGGCACCAACGAGATCCAGCGCGACATCGTCGCCGAGCGTCTGCTCGGCCTGCCGAAGGGACGCCGGTGATGCGCTTCCTCCTCGACACCGGGCAGCGTGACTTCGCCGACTCGCTGCACGCGATGCTGACGGCGGCGGACACCCCGGCGGTGATCCGGGACTGGAGCCGCGGCGACCACGCGAGCGGCCGTGCGCTGTGGCGCCGTATCGCCCAGGCGGGAGTGTTCGGCCTTGCGGTGCCGGAGGAGTACGGGGGGCTGGGGCCGCGCCCGGTGGAACTCGCCGTCGCCTTCGTGGAATTGGGCAGGCACGCGGTGCCGGGGCCGCTGGTGGAGACGGTCGCGGCGGCGGTGCTGCTCGGCGAGGGCCGGCAGGCCGAGCGGTTCCTGCCCGGGATCGCGGCGGGCGAGATCATCGCGACCGTGGCCGCGCCGGGCGGGTACGCCCTCGACGGCGACGCGGCCACGCTCCGCCTCTCCCCGACGCCCGGCGGACTGCACCTGTCCCCGGGCGCCGGCCCGGTCCGCCCCTCCCTCGACCCTGCCCGCCGCCTCACCCCGCCGACCCCCGGCGGCGAACTCCTGGCCCCCGACCCGCCGCGCGCCCACGCCCTCGCCTGGGCCCGTCTGGCGACCGCCGCCCAGGCCCTCGGCGTCGGACTCGCCCTGCTCGACCGCACGGTCGCCCACGTCGGGCAGCGCACGCAGTTCGGTGTCCCCGTCGGCTCGTTCCAGGCGGTCAAGCACCGCCTGGCGGATGCGAAGACCGCCCTGGAGTTCGCCCGCCCACTGCTCTTCGGAGCGGCGACATCCCTGCGCCCCGGCGACGTGGCCGCCGCCAAACTGAAGGCCTGCGAGGCGGCGTACGCCACCGCCCGCGCGGCGCTCCAACTGCATGGCGCGATCGGGTACACGGCGGAGTACGACCTGTCCCTGTGGCTGACCAAGGCCCGCGCCCTGCGCACGGCCTGGGGCACGCCCGACGAGTGCCGGGGCGCGGTGCTCGACGACGCGACCGAACCAGGAGGTGACTCGACCAGGGGGTGACTCAACCAGGAAGTGGCCCAACTCCAGCACGTCACGGAAGCTCACACCCATGTCAGCTCCTCGCGTCACGGCGCGTCACGGCCAGGACCGTACGACGCCCGCGGCGCGTGCGGCCGCCAGCCACTGCGGGAACTCGCCGACGAGACGGTCGTACAGCTCGGTGTCGGAGACCCGCCGTGGATCCTGGCCCGCGTGGAAGAAGCCGGCGTTGTCCACGAGCCGTTTGCCGGGCACCGCCAGCTCGTCCAGCTTCCGCAGGAAGTCGAACTGCCGGCTGGCCGGGTCGCCGAAGCCGACGAACTGCCAGAACAGCGGCAGCCGCGCCGCCTTGCACAGGTAGCGCTCCGCGGCGAGCTTGTTGATCGGGCCGCCGTCGGTCTGGAACACGACCAGCGCGGGAGCGGTGGCACCGCTGTCCAGGTAGTGGTCGATGACGGCGTCCATCGCCAGGTGGTAGCTCGTCTTGCCCATGTGCCCCAGTCCGGCGGCGATCCGCTCGATGCGGCCCTCGTGGCCGTCCAGGGCGATGTCGGTGACCGCGTCGACGTCCGTGGAGAAGAAGATCACCGACACCCGGCCGTCGTCGTCCAGGTGCGCGGACAGGCCCAGCACCCGGTCGGCGAGCGCCTGCACGCTGCCGTCCTGGTAGTACGGCTTCATCGAACCCGAGTAGTCGACCACCAGGTACACGGCGGCCCGCAGCCCGTCCAGGCCGTGCTTTTCCAGCGACACGCCGGCCGATCGGTACGCGCCCACCAGTGCGGGCGCGGTCTCCTCCACCTTGCGCAGACTGATCGCGGCCATGGTCCCCCCTTGGCATTCCGGCACGGCGAGCCTATGTGATCACGGGCCCCAGTGGTCACTCCCGCCACAGTGGTTCGCTACTTTGTTCGCCGCCGTCCCCACCGGCTCATCCTGTCCCATCCTTTCCCCGAGGAGCCGGCCGTGACCGCCGAGTCCGCCGTCACCACCTGCTTTCGTCATCCCAAGGTGGAGTCGCATGTCCGCTGCACGCGCTGCGACCGCTACATCTGCCCGTCCTGCATGCGCGAGGCCGCCGTCGGTCATCAGTGCCCGGAGTGCGTGAAGGAGGGCACCCGATCGGTCAGGCAGGCGCGCACCGCGTTCGGCGGCCGACTCAGCGCGGTGCCGCTGGTGACGTACGTCCTGATCGGGCTCAACGTGCTCGCCTACCTCGCCGAGCTGGCCCGCCCGTCCCTCGTGGACCGGTTCGGGATGCTGGGCGCCGGTCTCCAGGACTCGGACGGGGCGCACTACCTGTGGCAGTACCCGTACGACTCCTCGGTGCACGCCGAGGGACTCGCGGGCGGCCAGTGGGAGCGGCTGCTGACCGGCGCCTTCCTGCACCTGCCGCCGACCGAGGGCATCGGCGTCCTGCACATCGTGATGAACATGGCCTCGCTGTGGACCGTCGGCCGGATCGTGGAGGCGCAGCTGGGCCGCGCCCGCTACCTCGCCCTGTACCTGCTGTCGGCACTGGGCGGTTCCGTCCTGGAGCTGCTGATCGCCCCGGACGAACTGAGCGTCGGCGCCTCCGGTGCGATCTTCGGCCTCGGCGCCGCGTACTGGGTCATGGGCCGCCGCCTCGGCCACGACATGCAGGCGGTCAACCGCTACATGACCGACCTGCTGCTGTGGCTGGTGATCTCCGCGGGGATGACCTCCTGGCAGGGACACCTCGGCGGCCTGCTGGCGGGCGGGGCGGTGACGCTGGCGTACGCGTACGCACCCCGGGACGGCCGCCGCGTCCTGGTCCAGGCCGGCGTGTGCGTGGCACTGTCGGCGCTCCTGCCGGCCCTCACCTGGGTCAAGGTGTCGGGTCTGACCGCGTAGCAGGCTCCGGCATACGACGACGCCTGCCCATCGGTCCGGTCGGGGACTTGGTGGGCAGGCGTCGCCTGTGTTCCGTACGCCTTTGTACGGGACGTTTCTTGACGGGCCGTCAGACCGCCAGGGCCCGGTCCGTCGGGCGGATCGGGGCCGGCAGCTCGCTGACGCCCGTGAGGTGGCGGTCGACTCCGCGGGCGGCCGAGCGGCCCTCCGCGATCGCCCACACGATGAGGGACTGGCCGCGGCCGGCGTCACCGGCGACGAACACACCCGGCACGTTGGTCTGGAAGTCGGCGTCGCGGGCGATGTTACCGCGCTCGTCGAGGGCCAGGCCGAACTGCTCCACCAGGCCGTTCTCCCGGTCGGTGCCGGTGAAGCCCATGGCGAGGGTGACCAGCTGGGCCGGGATCTTGCGCTCGGTGCCCGGCTTCTGGGTCAGTCTGCCGTCGACGAACTCGACCTCGGCCAGGTGCAGCCACTGGACGTTGCCGTCCTCGTCGCCCTCGAAGTGGGTGGTGGAGACGGAGTAGACCCGCTCGCCGCCCTCCTCGTGGGCCGAGGTGACCTTGTAGAGCATCGGGAACGTCGGCCAGGGCTGGTTGGTCGGATGCCGCTCGTCGTACGGGCGGGGCATGATCTCCAGCTGGGTGACGGAGGCCGCGCCCTGGCGGTGGGCGGTGCCCACGCAGTCCGCGCCGGTGTCGCCGCCGCCGATGACCACGACGTGCTTGCCCTCGGCCGAGATCGGCGCGGTGACGTAGTCGCCCTCCTGGACCTTGTTGGCCAGGGGCAGGAACTCCATCGCCTGGTAGATGCCCTTGAGTTCGCGGCCGGGCACCGGCAGGTCGCGGGCGGTCGTGGCGCCGGCGGCGATCACGATCGCGTCGTACCGCTTCTTCAGGTCGCCCGCCTTGATGTCGCGGCCGATCTCGATGCCCGTGCGGAAGCGGGTGCCCTCCGCACGCATCTGCTCGATACGGCGGTTGATGTGCCGCTTCTCCATCTTGAACTCGGGGATGCCGTACCGGAGGAGGCCTCCGACGCGGTCCGCGCGCTCGTAGACGGCGACGGTGTGGCCGGCCCGGGTCAGCTGCTGGGCGGCGGCGAGGCCCGCCGGGCCCGAGCCGATGACGGCGACCGTCTTGCCGGACAGCCGCTCGGGTGCCTGCGCGGCGACGTCACCGGTCTCCCACGCCTTGTCGATGATCGAGACCTCGACGTTCTTGATGGTGACGGCGGGCTGGTTGATGCCGAGCACGCACGCCGACTCGCAGGGGGCCGGGCAGAGGCGACCGGTGAACTCCGGGAAGTTGTTGGTCGCGTGCAGGCGCTCGGAGGCGGCCGCCCAGTCCTCGCGGTAGGCGTAGTCGTTCCACTCGGGGATCAGGTTCCCCAGCGGACAGCCGTTGTGGCAGAACGGGATGCCGCAGTCCATGCACCGGCTGGCCTGCTTGCTGATGATCGGCAGCAGGGAGCCGGGGACGTAGACCTCGTTCCAGTCCTTGACGCGTTCGGCGACGGGGCGGGACTTGGCGACCTCACGGCCGTGGTTCAGGAAGCCCTTCGGGTCAGCCATTGATCGCCGCCTCCATCATCTTCTCGGTGATCTCGGTCTCGGTGAGACCCGCTCGCTCGGCGGCGTCCTTGGCGGCGAGCACTGCCTTGTACGTGCTGGGGATGATCTTGCTGAACCGCTCCACGGCCGCGTCCCAGTCGGCGATCAGCTTGCCGGCGACCGTAGAGCCGGTCTCCTCGGCGTGGCGGCGCACCACGTCGTGCAGCCACTGCTTGTCCGTGTCGTCCAGCGCCTCGACCGAGCCCGCGTTGCCGACGTTGACGTTGTCGCGGTCGAGGTCGATGACGTACGCGACGCCGCCGGACATGCCCGCCGCGAAGTTGCGGCCGGTCGGGCCGAGGACCACCGCGCGACCGCCGGTCATGTACTCGCAGCCGTGGTCGCCCACGCCCTCGGAGACGACCAGCGCGCCGGAGTTGCGGACGCAGAACCGCTCACCGGTGCGGCCGCGCAGGAACAGCTCGCCGCCGGTGGCGCCGTAGGCGATGGTGTTGCCGCCGATGGTCGAGTACTCGGCGAGGTGGTCGGCCGCGCGGTCCGGGCGGACGACGATCCGGCCGCCGGACAGGCCCTTGCCGACGTAGTCGTTGGCATCGCCCTCCAGACGCAGCGTGATGCCGCGCGGCAGGAACGCGCCGAAGGACTGGCCGGCGGAGCCGGTGAAGGTGATGTCGATGGTGTCGTCGGGCAGGCCCGCGCCGCCGAACTTCTTCGTCACCTCGTGGCCGAGCATGGTGCCGACCGTGCGGTTGATGTTGCGGATGGCGACCTGGGCGCGCACCGGCTGTGCCTCGGTGGCGTCCGAGGCGGCCAGGGCGTCCGCGGCGAGCTTGATCAGCTCGTTGTCCAGAGCCTTCTCCAGGCCGTGGTCCTGCTCGATCAGCTGGTGGCGGACCGCGCCCTCGGGCAGCTCGGGCACGTGGAAGAGCGGCTCCAGGTCCAGGCCCTGCGCCTTCCAGTGGTCGACGGCCCGGTGGACGTCGAGGACCTCGGCGTGGCCGACGGCCTCCTCGATGGAGCGGAAGCCCAGCTCGGCGAGGATCTCGCGGACCTCCTCGGCGATGAACTTGAAGAAGTTCACCACGTACTCGGCCTTGCCGGAGAAGCGGTCGCGCAGGGTCGGGTTCTGGGTGGCGATGCCGACCGGGCAGGTGTCCAGGTGGCAGACGCGCATCATCACGCAGCCGGAGACGACGAGCGGAGCGGTCGCGAAACCGAACTCCTCGGCGCCGAGCAGCGCGGCGATGACCACGTCACGGCCGGTCTTGAGCTGGCCGTCGGTCTGGACGACGATCCGGTCGCGCAGGCCGTTGAGCAGCAGCGTCTGCTGGGTCTCGGCCAGGCCGAGCTCCCAGGGGCCGCCCGCGTGCTTCAGGGAGGTCAGCGGGGAGGCACCGGTGCCGCCGTCGTGGCCCGAGATGAGGACGACGTCCGCGTGCGCCTTGGACACGCCGGCCGCGACCGTGCCGACGCCGACCTCCGACACCAGCTTCACGTGAACACGTGCCGCCGGGTTGGCGTTCTTGAGGTCGTGGATCAGCTGGGCCAGGTCCTCGATGGAGTAGATGTCGTGGTGCGGCGGCGGGGAGATGAGGCCCACGCCCGGCGTCGAGTGACGCGTCTTGGCGACCCACGGGTAGACCTTGTGGCCGGGCAGCTGGCCGCCCTCGCCGGGCTTGGCGCCCTGGGCCATCTTGATCTGGATGTCGTCCGCGTTGACCAGGTACTCGGAGGTCACACCGAAGCGGCCGGAGGCGACCTGCTTGATCGCCGAGCGGCGCGCGGGGTCGTACAGGCGGTCCGGGTCCTCGCCGCCCTCACCGGTGTTGGACTTGCCGCCCAGCTGGTTCATGGCGATGGCGAGGGTCTCGTGCGCCTCCTTGGAGATGGAGCCGTACGACATGGCGCCGGTCGAGAACCGCTTGACGATCTCGGAGACCGGCTCGACCTCCTCGACGGGGATCGGTGCCCGGCCCGACGCGAAGCCGAACAGGCCGCGCAGCGTCATCAGACGCTCGGACTGCTCGTTCACGCGCTCGGTGTACTTCTTGAAGATGTCGTAGCGGCCGGAGCGCGTGGAGTGCTGGAGGCGGAACACCGTGTCCGGGTCGAACAGGTGCGGCTCGCCCTCGCGGCGCCACTGGTACTCGCCGCCGATCTCCAGCGCGCGGTGCGCGGGAGCGATGCCGGAGGCCGGGTAGGCCTTGGCGTGCCGGGCGGCGACCTCCTGGGCGACGACGTCGATGCCGACACCGCCGATCTTGGTGGCCGTGCCGTTGAAGTACTTCTCGACGAAGACGTCGTCGAGGCCGACGGCCTCGAAGACCTGGGCGCCGCGGTAGGAGGCGACGGTCGAGATGCCCATCTTGGACATGACCTTCAGGACGCCCTTGCCGAGGGCGTAGATCAGGTTGCGGATGGCCTGCTCGGGCTCGATGTCCGAGAGGAAGGTGCCCGCGCGGACCAGGTCCTCGACGGACTCCATCGCCAGGTACGGGTTGACGGCGGCGGCGCCGAAGCCGATGAGCAGGGCGACGTGGTGGACCTCGCGGACGTCGCCGGCCTCGACCAGCAGGCCCACGTGGGTGCGCTGCTTGGTGCGGATGAGGTGGTGGTGGACGGCCGCGGTGAGCAGCAGCGACGGGATCGGCGCGTGCTCGGCGTCCGAGTGGCGGTCGGAGAGGACGATCAGCCGGGCGCCGTTCTCGATGGCCGCGTCGGCCTCCGCGCAGATCTCCTCGATGCGCGCAGCGAGCGCGTCACCGCCGCCGGAGACCCGGTACAGACCCGACAGGGTCGCGGCCTTGAAGCCGGGCATGTCGCCGTCGGCGTTGACGTGGATGAGCTTGGCCAGCTCGTCGTTGTCGATGACCGGGAAGGGCAGCACGACGGACCGGCAGGAGGCTGCGGTCGGGTCGAGCAGGTTGCCCTGCGGGCCCAGCGAGGAGCGCAGCGAGGTCACGAGTTCCTCGCGGATGGCGTCCAGCGGCGGGTTGGTGACCTGCGCGAACAGCTGGGTGAAGTAGTCGAAGAGCAGGCGCGGGCGGGCCGAGAGCGCCGCGATCGGCGAGTCGGTGCCCATCGAGCCGATCGGCTCGGCCGCGGACTTGGCCATCGGCGCGAGGAGGACGCGCAGCTCCTCCTCGGTGTAGCCGAAGGTCTGCTGGCGGCGGGTGACCGAGGCGTGGGTGTGGACGATGTGCTCGCGCTCGGGCAGGTCGCCCAGCTCGATCTCGCCGGCCTCCAGCCACTCGGCGTACGGCTGCTCGGCGGCGAGGGACGCCTTGATCTCGTCGTCCTCGATGATGCGGTGCTCGACGGTGTCGACGAGGAACATCTTGCCGGGCTGCAGGCGGCCCTTGCGGACGACCTTGGCCGGGTCGATGTCGAGGACGCCGACCTCGGAGCTGAGGACGACGAGGCCCTCGTCGGTGACCCAGTAACGGCCGGGGCGCAGACCGTTGCGGTCGAGCACGGCGCCGACCTGGGTGCCGTCGGTGAAGGTGACACAGGCGGGGCCGTCCCAGGGCTCCATCATCGTGGAGTGGTAGCCGTAGAAGGCGCGCCGGGCCGGGTCCATGGAGTCGTGGTTCTCCCACGCCTCCGGGATCATCATCAGCACGGAGTGCGGGAGCGAGCGGCCGCCGAGGTGGATCAGCTCGAGCACCTCGTCGAAGGACGCCGAGTCGGAGGCGTCCGGCGTACAGACCGGGAAGATCCGCTCCAGGTCCTTGCTGCCGAAGAGGTCGGAGACCAGCTGCGACTCGCGGGCGCGCATCCAGTTGCGGTTGCCCTTGACGGTGTTGATCTCACCGTTGTGCGCGACGAAGCGGTAGGGGTGCGCGAGCGGCCACGACGGGAAGGTGTTCGTGGAGAAGCGCGAGTGGACGAGCGCGATGGCCGAGGCGAAGCGGCGGTCGGACAGGTCCGGGAAGAAGGGCTCCAGCTGGCCGGTGGTCAGCATGCCCTTGTAGACGATCGTGCGGGCGGAGAGCGACGGGAAGTAGACACCGGCCTCCCGCTCGGCGCGCTTGCGCAGCACGAAGGCCGTGCGGTCGAGCGCGATGCCCTCGCTCGAACCGTCGGTGACGAAGACCTGACGGAAGACCGGCATGGTCGAACGGGCGGTGGCGCCCAGCAGGTCGGGGGCGACCGGGACCTCGCGCCAGCCGAGGACGGTGAGGCCCTCCTCGCTCGCGATCGTCTCGATCCGCGAGACGGCGTCCTGGGTCCCCTCCTCCGGCAGGAAGGCGATGCCTACGGCATACGAGCCCGCCGCGGGAAGGTCGAATCCGGCCACCTCGCGGAAGAAGGCGTCCGGCACCTGGGAGAGGATGCCCGCGCCGTCGCCGGAGTCCGGCTCGGAGCCGGTGGCGCCGCGGTGCTCGAGGTTGCGCAGAACAGTCAGCGCCTGCTCGACCAGCGCATGGCTCGCCTCACCGGTGAGGGTGGCCACGAAGCCGACGCCGCAGGCGTCGTGCTCGTTGCGGGGGTCGTACATACCCTGCGCAGCAGGGCGAGCATCCATGAACGACCAGTTCTGGCCATTCGCGGAATGCTGGGACGGCTGGCGCGGCGTACGCATCGGCTCTCCCGTCGTCGTCATGTGGCATATGCATGTGCCGAGGGACGACGTTGGCCCTCTGCTTTGGAGTGCAAAATTTCGTGCAGGTTACATGATGGAGTGGTTCTCGGGAACCGGATACTGCGTTCCAGCATGCGGACGCCGCGGTTGCAGCGGAGTGCCGCGGGGTCACGGCGGGGCGCCGCGCACGGACGGCTGAAAATGTGTGGGACCGAACCGGACAAGATCGGTCAGATCGTCATCCATCGGTCTTCGAGGGGCGGGCGAGCGTCTTCACCCATCCCGCGAGTGCGCCGCAGGCGTCATTGCCCACAGCGCTTACGGCTCATGCCCGGTGGTTAAGCATTCGAAACCAGCGAGTAACGGCTACTTATGCGGCCCAACGCATATGTACCGGCGGCGCTATCCTACGGCGGTCCCGAACAGACTGCCCAGGGCGTACGTCACACCGGCGGCCGCACCGCCCAGCGCGAGCTGCCTGAGGCCGCTGTACCACCAGGTCCGCGCGGTCACCTTGGCCACCACGGCACCACAGCCGAACAGCCCGGCGAAGGCGAGCAGCACGGCCGGCCAGAGGACGGTCGCACCCAGCAGGTACGGCAGGACGGGCAGCAGGGCGCCGAGCGCGAACGAGCCGAAGGACGACACCGCGGCGACCAGCGGCGACGGCAGATCACCCGGGTCGATGCCCAGTTCCTCGCGGGCGTGTATCTCCAGAGCCTGCTCGGGATCCTCGGACAGCTGCCGGGCGACCTCGCGGGCCAGCTCGGGCTCGACCCCGCGGGCCACGTACAGTGCGGCCAGCTCGTTCTCCTCGTCCTGCGGGTGCTTGCGCAGTTCGCGCCGCTCCACATCCAGTTCGGCCTCGACGAGTTCGCGCTGGGAGGCGACGGAGGTGTACTCGCCGGCCGCCATGGAGAAGGCGCCGGCGGCGAGCCCCGCGAGCCCGGTGATGACGATCGTCTGATGACCGACGGATCCGCCGGCGACGCCGGTCATCAGGGCGAGGTTGGAGACCAGGCCGTCCATCGCACCGAAGACGGCGGGGCGCAGCCAGCCGCCGTTCACGTCGCGGTGCGTGTGGTTGTCGCGGTGCGCCTCGTGCAGCGCCGCCTCGGTTTCGATGATGGCCATGCGGGGTCCCCCAGGAAGCTTAGCCAAAGCTAACTTTGGACGAGTTCTATTTTTTGACAACACTGAACATACGCCGCCGATGTCGCGGCCGCCAGCAAGGAAAGGCTCGGCTAACCTGCGGCTTTTCCCTCAGTCGCTCATCGGTGCTGATCTGCGCTCAGATGCCGACCGGGTGACACGACGTTCGTCGAGGCTCACGCGCGCCCCTCCCGTGGGACACATCCGCAAAGGTCCCCGCGACCCCCGGGGTCCCGTGAAGGAGAGGCCGCCCATGGCATCGATCGCCTGCACTCCCCCGGCCCCGGCGCCCGGGGACGCCGCCGGACTGCGTGAGCGGGCCCGCGGCACGCTGCTCGGTCTGGCCGTCGGCGATGCGCTCGGGGCACCCGCGGAGAACCTGAAGCCGTCCGAGATCCGCGCCCGCTGGGGCCGGATCACCGGCTATGTCACCGAGAAGCCGTGCGGCACCGACGACACCGAGTACGCGATCTTCTCGGGTCTGCTGCTCGCCCGGCACGGCTCGGCGCTCACCCCCGCCCATGTCGAGGCCGCCTGGCACGAGTGGATCGCCGACCGGGCCGAGGGCCCCTTCCGCGGCGCGGGCTTCAGCGAGCGGGGCACGCTGGAGAACCTGCGCCGCGGCCTCGCGGCCCCCATCTCCGCCCAGCACCGCCACGCCTGGAGCGACGGTCTGGCGATGCGGGCGGCCCCCTTCGGCGTCTTCGCGGCGGGCCGCCCCGCCGAAGCGGCCCGGCTGGTGGCGATCGACGGCTTGGTCAGCCACGAGGGCGAGGGCATCTACGGCGGACAGGCGGTCGCGGCGGGAGTGGCGGCGGCGATGGCGGGCGCCTCGCCCGCGGTGGCCATCGCCTCGGCGCTCGCCGTCGTCCCCGAGGACTCCTGGACGGCCCGCTCGCTGCGGCGCGCGGTGGCCGTGGCCCACCGCGGCGAACGCGCCGTCCGCTCGGCGGTGGTCATCGGCGGCTACCCCTGGACCGACCTGGCCCCCGAGGCGGTCGCCCTGGCCTTCGGCGCGTACGCGGCGGCCGACGGCGACTTCCGCGAAGCGGTCCTCACGGCGGTCAACATGGGCCGCGACGCGGACACGACGGCGGCGGTCGCGGGCGCCCTGTCCGGCGCGACCCAGGGCATCTCCGCCATCCCCCCGGACTGGGCGGCGGCCATCGGCCCGGCGAGGGGCCGCTGCCTGCCGTCGATGGCCGGCCATCACGTCCTGGACGTGGCGGAGCTGCTGGTACCGGAGGAGGGCGGGAAGTGGGGAGCGGGGGTGGTGCTCCCGGACTTCCTGCCGGACAGGGCCCAGAGGATTCCCGTCGGTGCGGGGAACCCCGGTCATCAGGACAGCGAGCCGGTGTCATGACGCGCCGCATCGAGGGACTCCTGCTGGGCCTCGCCGCGGGCGACGCCGCCGGCTGGCCCGCGGCACGGCACCGCGCCGCCCGGATGCCCGAGTGGACCCGCCGCCTCACCCGCGAGCTGGACACCTTCGCCGAGCAGAACGCCACCACCACCCTCCCCGTACCGATCGCGCTCAACCAGCCCCCCGAGCCCCTGCGCCTCGGCCCCTCCGACGACGCCGAGTGGGCGGCGTTCGCCGCGGAAGCGGTCCTGCGGGCCGGCGACGACGACGTACTCGGCGACCTCAGCCGGGAACGCCGTATGCGCGCCGCCATCGACCTCACCTGGACCGCCGTGGCCTCCGAGGTCGCCGCGGCAGCGGAACGCGCCCCCGAGATCGAGTCCGCCGTCCTCCCGCTGCGCGCCCGCATCTCCGTCCGCGCCGGTCTCGGCAACCTCGCCGCCGGCCTGCGCCCGCCCGCCACCGGCCACGACAACCCGCACTACTTCGACGACGCCGCCTGTGTCCGCGCCTGCGTCCTCGCGGTGGCCCACCCCGGCGACCCCCAACGCGCCGCCGACCTCGCCGAGTTCGACGCCCGCTACACCCAGGACGGCGACGGCGTGCACGGCGCCCGGGCGATGGCGGCGGCCCTCGCACTCGCTCTCACCGGAGCGGACACGGACAGCTGCGTGGCGGCCGCGCTCGCCGAACTCCCCGCGGAGACGGAGATCGGCCGCAACACCCGCCATGCCCTCGTCCTGGCCAGGGCCGGCACGGAGGCCGGCGAGTCGGCCTTCGCCCTCGTCCCCCTCCTGGAACACCAGATCGTCGACCACGTCTACAGCTACGGCATCGCCGCCGCCGAGACCGTCCCCGTCGCACTCGCCCTCGCCACGGCCGCGCGGGGCCGTATCGCCGAGGCGGTCCCCGCGGCTGCGTGCCTCTCCCGGGTCGCCGACTCCGCCCCTGCCCTCGTGGGCGCGTTGACCGGCGCCCTGGGCGGCGGCGCGGCCGTACCCGGCAGCTGGCGGGACGCCTGCCGCACCCTCTCCGGCTGCGCCCTCCCCCGCCTCACCGGCACCGACCTGGTGGAACTCGCCGGACTCCTGGAAGCCGCGCAACGGGCCCGACCAGGAGGATGATTCGGGGCATGACGCCCATAGGAGAAGAAACCCGCGAGGCCGGTCTGGACGAACGGATCGCCGGATCCCTGGTCGGAGCCGCCGTCGGCGACGCGCTCGGCGGCCCCGTCGAGGGCTACTCCCCCGATCAGATCACCGACCGCCACGGCGGTCGCGTCCACGGCGTCGTCGGCCCCTGGCACGGCGACGACTGGCGCACCGCCCGCCTCATCGCCCCGTACCACAAGGGCGACGGCCACGTCACCGACGACACCCTGATGACCCATGCGCTGGTCCGGGTCTACGCCCGCGTCCGCGACCACCTCGACGCGTACGCCGTCGCCGAGCATCTGGTCCCGGACCTGATGACCCGTCCGCGCTGGATCCCGGAGCTGGAGGCCGAGGCGCTGCCCCTCCACCGCGTCTTCCTCGCCGAGAAGTGGCTCGTGGCACGGCTGGCCTACGGCCACGTGGACCCCCGGGAGGCGGGCGTCGGCAACATCGTCAACTGCGGCGCGGCGATGTACATGGCCCCCGTCGGACTGGTCAACGCGGCCAACCCGGCCGGGGCGTACGCCGAGGCGCTGGACATCGCGGGCGCGCACCAGTCGTCGTACGGCCGCGAGGCCGCGGGGGTCTTCGCCGCGGCGGTCGCCGCCGCCATCGCGCCGGACGCGACCCCGGACTCGGTGGTGGCCGCCGCTCTGTCCCTGGCGAAGGACGGCACGCGCACGGCGATCGACAAGGTCTGTGAAGTGGCATGCGACCACAGCGACTTCGAGTCCGCCCTGGTCCCCCTCCGGGAGGCGGTGGCCCCGTACGACACGGTCGGCCCCGACTACCGCGCCCCCTCCCTCGGCGCCCGCCGCCCCTCCCGGCTGCACTCCATCGAGGAACTCCCCGTCGCCCTGGGCATGTTGCTGGTCTCCGGCGGCGACTTCCGGCAGGCGGTCCTCGGCTCGGTCAACTACGGCCGGGACTGCGACTCGATCGCCACGATGGCCGGCGCGCTCGCGGGCGCGCTGGGCTCCCCGGTGCCCGAGGACTGGTCGAAGACGGTGGCGGAGGCGAGCCGCACGGACCTGTGGGAACCGGCCCGCGCGCTCACCGGGGTCACCCGCGAGATCTTCGAACGGGACGTACGCCGCCGACGCACCCACGAGCGGGCCTTCACGGCGCTCGGAGGCACGGCATGCTCCGACTGACCTGGGTCCAGCCGGAGGACCTCCTGGGCCACGAACTGCGCCAGGCCCGCCTGGACGGCCGGGAACCGTCGAGGATCGAGGCCAGGTGGCGGGCGGCCGGCGGCACGGCGGCCCCGGAGCGAGCGGGCGCCTCACCGGATCGGGCGTCCCGCTATCTGCGCCTGCTGGCCGAGGACCTGCTGGACGAACTGGCCGACCTCCCCAGCAGGACGGCCGAGGACGAGCCGACGGACCTGGCGCGCATCAGGGCATTGTGCAAGGACTGGCCCACGCGGACGAGCGTCCCCGTCCCGGCGCCCCGCGCCCTCGAAGCCGCCTGGCTCGGCCGAGCCATCGGCTGCCTCCTCGGCAAACCCGTGGAGAAACTCCCCCTCGACGGCATCCGCGCCCTCGCGAAAGCAACCGGCAACTGGCCCCTGTCCAGCTGGTTCACGGCCAAGGGCGTCCCCGCGGACCTCCTCGCCCAGCACCCCTGGAACCGCCGCTCGGCCCCGACCTCCCTCGCCGAGAACATCGACGGCATGCCCGAGGACGACGACCTCAACTACTCCCTCATCAACCTCCTTCTGCTCCAGCGCCGCGGAAAGGCCTTCACCACCACCGACGTGGCGGGGCTCTGGCTGGACGAACTGCCGCCCGGCCGCACCTTCACGGCCGAGCGCATCGCCTTCCGCAACCTCCTCACCGGCATCGAGCCCCCGCACACCGCCCGCCACCGCAACCCGTTCCGCGAATGGATCGGCGCCCTGATCCGCGCCGACGTGCACGGCTGGACCCACCCCGGCGACCCCGGGGCCGCCGCCGAACAGGCCCACCGCGACGCGCTCCTCACCCACACCGCCAACGGCGTCTACGCGGCGATGTTCACGGCCGCCGCCCTCGCCGCCGCGGCCACCGGCACCCACGACGTCCACGCCTGCCTGCGCACCGGCCGCACGGTGGTGCCACCCCGCTCCCGCCTGGCGAGGGCGATCGACCACGCCCTCGGCCTGGCCACGCGACACCAGGACTTCGACGACGTCGTGGACGCGCTCCACGCCACCTACTCCGGCACCCACCACTGGGTCCACGCCGTCCCCAACACCGCCCTGATCGTCGCCGCCCTCACCCACGCCGACGGCGACTTCACGGGATCGGTCTGCCGTGCGGTCTCCGGCGGCTGGGACACGGATTCCAACGGAGCGACCGCCGGCAGCATCGCCGGGCTCCTCGCCGGCTCCCCGAGCGCGCTCCCCGACCGCTGGCGGGCCCCGCTGAAGAACCGGCTCACCACCACCGTCGCCGACTTCGACGGCACCGGCTTCGACACCCTCGCCCACCTCACGCACCTGGAGGCGACCCGACCATGACCCACATCGCCGTCCTCGGCAGCACGAACATGGACCTCGTCACCTACGTCACCAAGGCTCCGCAGCGCGGCGAGACCGTGACCGGACGGGAGTTCCGTACGATCCCCGGCGGCAAGGGCGCCAACCAGGCGATCGCCGCGGCCCGCGCCGGTGCCACGGTCACGATGATCGGCGCCGTCGGCAACGACGCCTTCGGCGTACGCCTGCGCGACACCCTCGAACACTCCGGTGTGGACACCGACTTCCTGCGCACGGTCGAGGGCCAGTCCGGCACCGCGCACATCGTCGTCGACGACGAGGGCGGCAACTCCATCGTCGTCGTCCCCGGCGCGAACGGCACCGTCGACCACCTCGTGCCCGGCGACGAGGGCGTCCTCGCCTCCGCCGACGCGCTGCTGCTCCAGCTGGAGATCCCGCTCGCCGCGGTCGTCACAGGCGCGCAAGCGGCCCGCCGGCACGGCGTCCGCACAGTCCTCACCCCCGCCCCCGCCCAGCCGCTCCCGCCCGAACTCCTCGCCGCGACCGACCTGCTGGTCCCCAACGAGTACGAGGCCGTCACCCTCACCGGCCGCACCGACCCGCGGGAGGCCGCCGCCGCCCTGCTCGAACTGGTCCCGGAGGTCGTCGTCACACTGGGCGCGACCGGCTGCCTGTACCTGGCCAGGGGCGCCGAACCGCTGGTGGTGCCCGCACCCCAGGTGAAGGCCGTGGACTCCACCGGGGCGGGCGACACCTTCGTCGGCGCGCTCGCGGTGGCCCTCGCCGAGGAGAAACCGGTGCGCGAGGCCCTGTCCTGGGCGGCCGCCGCGGCGGCCCTGTCCGTGCAGCGGGAGGGGGCGTCGGCGTCGATGCCGTACCGCCCCGAGATCGACGCGCAGTACACGGCATGAGCATGCGTACGACGACGAGTGCGAGCGCCGCCGCGAGTGCGCCCCCGCCGATCCAGCCCCTCGACGGCCTGCGGGTCCTCGACCTGGCCACCCTCTTCGCGGGCCCCATGGCCGCCACCCTGCTCGGCGACTTCGGCGCCGAGGTGATCAAGGTGGAGCATCCGGAGCGGCCCGACCCGTCCCGGGGACACGGGCCGGCGAAGCACGGTGCCGGCCTGTGGTGGAAGGTGCTCGGCCGCAACAAGCGCACCATCACCCTCGACCTGTCCACGTCCGGTGGTCGCACGACCCTGCTCCGGCTCGCCGCCACCGCCGACGTGGTGATCGAGAACTTCCGCCCGGGCACCCTGGAGAGGTGGGGCCTGGGCTGGACGCAGCTGGCCGCCGCCAACCCGCGGCTGGTCCTCACCCGGGTCACGGCCTTCGGCCAGTTCGGCCCGTATGCGCACCGGCCCGGCTTCGGCACCCTCGCCGAGGCGATGAGCGGCTTCGCGGCCCTCACCGGCGAGCCGGACGCGCCGCCCACGCTCCCGCCGTTCGGGCTCGCGGACTCGGTCGCGGGCCTGGCCACGGCGTACGCCGTGCTCACCGCCCTGGCCGCCCGTGACCGGACCGGCGAGGGGCAGGTCGTGGACATGGCGATCATCGAACCGATCCTCGCCGTCCTCGGCCCCCATCCCACCTGGTACGACCAGCTCGGCCACGTCCAGGAGCGCACCGGCAACCGGTCGGCGAACAACGCCCCGCGCAACACCTACCGAACCGCCGACGGCCTCTGGGTCGCCGTCTCCACCTCCGCCCAGTCGGTGGCGGAGCGGGTGATGCGGCTGGTGGGCCGCCCGGAGCTGATCGAGGAGCCGTGGTTCGCCACGGGCGCGGACCGAGCCGCGCACGCCGACGTGCTGGACGAGGCGGTGGGCTCCTGGATCGCCGCCCGCAGCCGCGCCGAGGTGCTGGCGGCCTTCGAGAAGGCGGACGCGGCCATCGCACCGGTCCAGGACGTACGGGACGTCCTGGCCGACCCCCAGTACCAGGCCCTGGACACGGTCACCACCGTCGCCGACCCGGAGCTGGGGCCGCTGCGCATGCAGAACGTCCTCTTCCGGCTGTCGGCCACGCCCGGGGCGATCCGCTGGTCCGGCCGCCGGCACGGCGCCGACACGGACGCCGTCCTCACCGAGCTGGGCCTCACCCCGGCCGACCTGCGTGCCCTGCGTGAGGAGGGTGCCCTGTGACGCCGTTCCCGCTCACCTGGCTCTATGTCCCCGGGGACCGTCCGCACGTCGTGACCAAGGCGCTGGCCACCGGGGCCGACGTGGTGGTGATCGACCTGGAGGACGCCATCGCCCCCGACCGCAAGGAGTACGCCCGCACGGCCACCGCCGAGCGCCTGCGCGAACCACAGCCGGTCCCGGTCCACGTCCGCGTCAACGCCCTCGACGGTCCCTGGGCGGCCGCCGACCTCACGGCACTGGCCACGCTGCCCGGCCTGTCCGGGCTACGGCTCCCGAAGGTGACGTCCCCGGCCCAGATCAGGCAGGTCGCCGTGGCCACTCCCGTCCCCCTCTACGCCCTCCTGGAATCGGCCCTGGGCATCGAGCACGCCTACGGCATCGCCACCGCCCACCCGGCCCTGCGGGGCGTCTCGCTCGGTGAGGCCGACCTCCGCGCCGATCTGGGCGTACGGGCCGATGCGGGCCTGGACTGGCCGCGCTCCCGCGTGGTCGTCGCCGCCCGTGCGGCAGGTCTCGCGCCGCCGCCCCAGTCCGTCCACCCCGACATCCGCGACCTGGACGGTCTGGCCGCGTCCTGCGCCCGTGGCCGCACCCTCGGCTTCCTGGGCCGCGCGGCGATCCACCCCCGGCAGCTGCCGGTGATCGAGCGGGCCTATCTCCCCACGTCGGCGGAGATCGAGGCATCGGAAACGATCATCAAGGCAGCAGCGACGAACGCGGGCGCCCAGGCCCTCCCCGACGGCCGTTTCGTCGACGCGGCGGTGGTGGCAGCGGCGCAGCGCACCTTGTCGCTGGCGCGCCGGGGCTGAGTCCTCACACGGTGAGGGGCCCGGAAGCACTCCGGGCCCCTCACCGCGGTACAGCAGGTCGTCAGCTCTTCTTGGTCGCCGACCCGGCCTCGTCCTTCGCCGAGTCCTGCGGCTCGGGCTGCTCGGATCCGGGGGAGTCCTGCACCTCGGGCTGAGCCGGGTCCGAGGACTCCTGCGGCTCGGGCTCACCGTCCTCACCGGGTACCTCAGCGGCAGCGCCCGGTTCCACCACGGCTTCCCGGCCCGGTCGCTTCTTCGACGACACCACCATGTACACCACCGCCAGCAGGAACACGATCAGCGCGGTCCAGTCGTTGAGGCGGAGGCCCAGGATGTGGTGGGCGTCGTCGACGCGCATGTACTCGATCCAGCCGCGGCCCAGGCAGTAGGCGGCGACGTACAGGGCGAACGCCCTGCCGTGGCCCAGCTTGAAGCGGCGGTCCGCCCAGATGACCAGCACGCCGACGCCGATGCACCACAGCGACTCGTACAGGAAGGTCGGGTGGTAGTAGCCCGGTACCCGGCCGCCCTCGGAGGAGGTGATGTGCAGGGCCCACGGAACATGCGTCTCGCGTCCGTACAGCTCCTGGTTGAACCAGTTGCCCCAGCGGCCCATGGCCTGCGCGAAGGCGATGCCGGGCGCGACGGCGTCGGCGTACGCGGGCAACGGGATGCCCCGGCGCCGCGCACCGATCCACGCTCCGAGCGCACCCAGCGCGATCGCGCCCCAGATGCCCAGGCCGCCCTCCCACACCTTGAAGGCGTCCACCCAGTCACGGCCCTCGCTGAAGTACAGCTCGTAGTCCGTGATCACGTGGTAGAGCCGGCCGCCGACGAGACCGAAGGGGACGGCCCAGACTGCGATGTCGGCGACCGTGCCGGACCGCCCGCCACGGGCGATCCAGCGCTTGTTGCCGAGCCAGACGGCGATGAAGACGCCGATGATGATGCAGAAGGCGTAGCCGCGCAGCGGAATGGGGCCGAGGTAGTACACCCCGTGCGACGGGCTGGGAATGGAGGCAAGGTTCATGGCAGGGTCGACGCTACCGTGCCGGGCCGGTGGGGCGGCAAGCAGCCCGGCAACGGGTCCATAACGGGGACGTGAGAAACGCTTACCCCTGGTTCTCCTGCTCCACCATCTGCTTCAGCTTCGCCGGGGTCATCGTCTGGTCCTGGTAGATGTTCTTGCCACCGAACAGGACCGTCGGCGTGCCGGAGAAGCCGCCGGCCTGGAAGGCCTTGTGGGACTTGTCCACCCAGCTGTCGTGGGCGCCGTCCTTGACGCACTTCTGGAAGGCCGGGGTGTCGAGACCGTTCACCTTGCCCGCCAGCCGGATCAGCTTGCCGTTGTCCGCGAAGGCGTCGTCGGTCTCCTCGGGCTGGTTCTCGAACAGCACGTCGTGGTAGTCGCGGAACTTTCCGGCGTCCTGGGCGCAGGCCGCGGCGTTGGCCGCACGCAGGGAGCCGGTGCCGCCGAGGTTGCCGTCGATCAGCCGGACCAGGTGGTACTCGATTCTGAGCTTGCCGGCGTCCTCCAGCTCGTGGAGCGTGGGCCGGTACGCCGTCTCGAAGGCCTTGCAGGCCGGGCAGCGGAAGTCCTCCCAGACCGTGAGCGTCGACTTGGCGCCGTCCTTGCCGACCGGGATCGCGAGACTGTCCTTGCCCTGCGCGCCCGAAGGCGCCACGACGGGGCCCGCGCTGGTGTCCTTGTCCTTGCCCGCGTTCGCGGCGACCACGCCGATCACCGCCGCGAGACCCAGGACGCAGACGATGCTCGCGCCCACGATCAGCGTCCGACGTCGCTTGTCCGCGGACTTCTGCTTCTCGCGCTCGACCGCCAGTCGCTCACGGGCGGTGCGCTTTCCGTCACGGTTCTTCTCGCTCACACCCCCAGAACGAACCGGGGAGGCGCAGCGCGCCTCCCCGGCCTGAGGTCCACCCGTTCGGACTACACCTGTCCGCGTACACCCTTCGCCAGCTCGCCGGCGAGGCCGCGCACCGCGTCGATGCCGGAGGCGTGGTCCGGGGCGTCCAGCATCCGCTTCACGAACGCCGAGCCGACGATGACACCGTCGGCGAAGCCGGCGACCTCGGCGGCCTGGGCCGCGTTGGAGACGCCGAGTCCTACGCACACCGGCAGCGGGGTGCCGGTGGCCCGGGTCCGCTCGACCAGGTCCCGGGCCTGCGTGCCGACGGACTCGCGGGTGCCGGTGACCCCCATCAGCGAGGCCGCGTAGACGAAGCCACTGCCCGCAGCGGTGATCTGGGCGAGCCGTTCGTCCTTGCTGCTCGGGGCGACGACGAAGACGGTGGCGAGACCGTGCTTCTCCGCGTGCTCCCTCCACAGGGCCGACTCCTGGACCGGCAGGTCGGGCAGGATGCAGCCCGCGCCGCCCGCCTCGGCCAGCTCGGCGGTGAAGCGCTCGACGCCGTAGCGGTCGACGGGGTTCCAGTACGTCATCACGAGCACCGGCTTCCCGGTGGCCTCGTGGGCCTCGCGGACCGTCCGCATGACGTCCGCGATCCTGACCCCGCCGCGCAGGGCGATGTCGTCGGCGGTCTGGATGACCGGGCCGTCGAGGACCGGGTCGCTGTGCGGCAGGCCGACCTCGACGATGTCGGCGCCGCCGTCGAACACGGCCTTGATCGTCTCGATGCCGCCGTCCACGGTCGGGAAGCCGGCCGGGAGGTAGGCGATGAGCGCGGCGCGCCCCTCGGCCCTGGTACCGGCGAGGGTGTCGCTCAACAGCTGGCCCTTGCCACCAATTGATACAGCGCCGCTCACTTGGCGTCCCCCTCGATCTCGGCGGTGTCGGCTTCGTTGGCGGCGACCTCGGCGTCGGTGTCGTAGAGGCCGAAGTACCGTGCCGCGGTGTCCATGTCCTTGTCGCCACGGCCGGACAGGTTGACCAGGATCAGCCCGTCCTTGCCCAGCTCCTTGCCGACCTCCAGGGCGCCGGCGAGGGCGTGGGCGCTCTCGATGGCCGGGATGATGCCCTCGGTCCGCGACAGCAGGCGCAGGGCCTGCATGGCGGCGTCGTCCGTGACCGCGCGGTACTCGCCGCGGCCGGTGTCCTTCAGGTAGGAGTGCTCGGGCCCGATGCCCGGGTAGTCCAGACCGGCCGAGATCGAGTACGGCTCGGTGATCTGGCCTTCGTCGTCCTGCAGGACGTAGGACCGCGAGCCGTGCAGGATGCCGGGCTCGCCCGCGGACAGGGTGGCCGCGTGCTCGCCGGTCTCCAGGCCGTGCCCGGCCGGCTCGCAGCCGATCAGGCGGACGGACGCGTCCGGGATGAAGGCGTGGAAGAGGCCGATGGCGTTGGAGCCGCCGCCGACGCAGGCGACCGCCGCATCGGGCAGGCGCCCGGCGCGCTCCAGGAGCTGGCGGCGGGCCTCGACGCCGATCACCCGGTGGAAGTCGCGGACCATGGCCGGGAACGGGTGCGGGCCCGCGACCGTGCCGAACAGGTAGTGGGTGCGGTCGACGTTGGCGACCCAGTCCCGGAACGCCTCGTTGATGGCGTCCTTCAGCGTGCGGCTGCCGGACTTCACGGCGACGACCTCGGCGCCGAGCATGCGCATGCGGGCCACGTTGAGGGCCTGGCGCTCGGTGTCGATCTCGCCCATGTAGATGGTGCAGTCGAGGCCGAAGAGGGCGCAGGCAGTGGCCGTCGCGACGCCGTGCTGGCCGGCGCCGGTCTCCGCGATGACGCGGGTCTTGCCCATGCGCTTGGTGAGCAGCGCCTGCCCGAGAACGTTGTTGATCTTGTGCGATCCGGTGTGGTTCAGGTCCTCCCGCTTGAGGAAGACCCGGGCACCACCGGCGTGTTCGGCGAACCTCGGCACCTCGGTCAGTGCGCTGGGCCGGCCGGTGTAGTTGACCATCAGGTCGTCGAGTTCGCGGGCGAACTCCGGGTCGGCCTTGGCCTTGTCGTACTCGACGGCGACCTCGTCCACGGCGGCGACGAGGGCCTCCGGGATGAACTTGCCGCCGAACTCGCCGAAATAGCCCTCGACGCTGGGCACCTGACCGGCGGGGTCAGGGATGAAGAACTGGCTGGGCATGCAGAAACCTCACGGTGAGTGGTGTGTGAACAGCACTGATCGCCGTGGGAGCGGGGATGGTCAGTCGGCTGCGGGCCAGATGTGGCTGGTCGCGCCCACGCGGCGGAGCCGCAGAATCTGATTCTGCCCCGCGCCCCTGAAGGTCGGCTGCTGCCATCGCATGCCGTTCACCTGCCCCGGTTCGTCGCCGATGACGTACCGGACCCTGCGGCCGTGCACCCTGCGGGCGGGCGCGCGGCAGCCACGGGGCCGGCAACCGCGCGCGAGGCGCGCGTACCGGTCCGTGGTCGTCACGGGGATCGTCGGGGTCATCGGAGCAACCCTATCGGGGGATCAGCCCCGGCCGTGCCGCAGCGCGGGGTGCTCGCCCGCCGCGACCAGGTCGGAGACCGCCGTCTTCGGGTCCTTGCCGGTGACCAGGGACTCGCCCACCAGGACCGCGTCCGCACCGGCGTTGGCGTACGCGATCAGGTCGTGCGGTCCGCGCACACCGGACTCGGCGATCTTGACGATGCCCTCGGGGATCTCCGGGGCGACCCGCTCGAACGTGCCGCGGTCGACCTCGAGCGTCTTCAGGTTGCGTGCGTTGACGCCGATGATCTTGGCGCCCGCGGCCACGGCCCGCTCGACCTCGTCCTCGTCGTGCACCTCGACGAGCGGGGTGAGTCCGATGGAGACGGCGCGCTCGATCAGCGACTCGAGGGCCGGCTGGTCCAGGGCGGCGACGATGAGCAGCGCGAGGTCGGCGCCGTACGCCCGGGCCTCCCACAGCTGGTACGACGTGACGATGAAGTCCTTGCGCAGGACCGGGATGTCCACGCGCGCGCGGACCGCCTCCAGGTCGGCGAGGGAGCCGCCGAAGCGGCGCTGTTCGGTGAGGACGGAGATGACGGCAGCGCCGCCTGCCTCGTAGTCCGCCGCGAGCCCGGCCGGGTCGGCGATCGCGGCCAGCGCGCCCTTGGAGGGGCTGGAGCGTTTGACCTCGCAGATCACCTTGACGCCGTCGCCCTTGAGTGCGGCCACCCCGTCCTTGGCGGCCGGGGCCTTCGCCGCACGCTCCTTGAGCTCGTCGAGGCTGACGCGTGCCTGCCGCTCCGCGAGGTCGGCACGGACTCCGTCGATGATCTCGTCGAGCACACTCACGCGAGCGGCCCCCTTTCAGACGGTTGTTCCAGTTGTTCCTTCGGGTTGTGAAAACCCTTGGTCATACCGATGGTATCCGGAGGTCCACGAAGGCCCTGCATCCGAGCCATTCCGGTCCCACAAGCTGGACATTCCGTGAGTGGTCATGGATGGAGCCAACCACCGCCCGGCAGGTTCCGGACCACGCTGAAGACCAGCAGCAACGCGCCGATGCTCCACATCTGCAGCCGCCCGAGCTCGATCCGCACCGGCCGGCCGCGCACCGCGCGGACCACCCAGACGGTCCACAGGACGGCGAAGCCGAGGTAGGCGGCCACGCCCGCCGCGTTGTCGTGCAGGGCGGTGAGGAAGTCGCCGTGGACGAAGGCGTGCGCACTGCGCAGTCCGCCGCAGCCGGGGCAGTACAGGCCGGTGACGCGGTACAGGGGGCACACCGGGTAGTGGCCGGGCTCGTTGGGGTCGACCGTGCCGACGTACGCGAAGGCGCCGGCGACGGCCGCGAGCAGGCCGGCCGGGACGGCGAGCCGGCCCCACAGAGCGGGGGACGGTGCGGTGCGCGGGGCGGTTCGGCTCTCGGCGTTCACGCTGGCATTCTGCCCCGCACGCCCCGCTCACGCGCGCGAGGGGCGGCCCGCACCCTCTTCGGGTACCGGCCGCCCCTCGCGGGAAGCGGTGGTGCTCAGGCGTCGGCGCCGGCCGGCTCGCGGGTCGTGGCGGGGGCCACGTGCGCGACGGCGTGCGCCTGCTTGGGCATGCCGAGACCCATGGCGCGCATGGCGGCGCCCACGACGCCTCCGAGGACCACGATCGCCATCCCGGCCCAGAAGCCGACCGGCTGGGCCATCACCATGAAGGCGCCCGCGACGCAGAAACCGATGAAGGTGATGGTGACGCCGGTCCAGGCGGCCGGGGTGTGACCGTGGCTGCTGCCCGCCATGACTTGCTCCTCGTTGCTGTGTACGTGGCTGTGTACGTGTCGTAGTTCGTGCCGTACGTGGCGTACGGTTCCGAGCCCGCCCCGTCACTGTCCGAGCCGGACGCTCGTCGTCCATTGTCCCGTACGCGCACCCGTGCCGGACGCGGGGGTGACGTCTGGTTCGCCACATCCGGCGACGGCCCGCCCGGTGGCGCGTACGGCTCCGGCTCAGGCGCCGGTCGGGTCCTCGCCGCGGTCCAGGGCCTTCCAGATCTCCTCGGGCCGCTCGGGGTCCACCGGACGCGCCGACCGCCGCGGGCGGTCGGACCCGCGCTCGTAGCGGCCCGACATGGCGGGCCACAGGCGGCCGTAGCGCAGGGCGAGCAGCCCGGCGAGCAGGATCAGGGCGCCGCCGACGGCCGCTACGTACGGCCAGCCGGTGTGGCTGAGAGAGGCGACCGTGGCCGAGGCGTCGCCGGTGGCCTGCGCGGCCTTCTCGTCCAGCGCGGAGCTGTCGGAGCCCTCCACGAGGGCGGCGGCGGTGATGCCCGCGCCGGAGAGCGCGAGCAGGGCCGCGACGACGTGGCGGCCGGCCTTGCGGACGGCGAAGACGGCGACGAGCGCGGCGAGGCCCACTATGGCGAGGGCCGCGGGGACGCCCGTGACGTCGCTGCCCTTGGCGGTCAGCGGGAACGCTCCGCCAGCCACCGTGGCGGTGCCCTCCGACCAGCGCTGCCGGGTCGCGAGCAGGGTCACGGCCGCGCCGAGCGCACCGGACAGCAGGGCCACGGCGAGGCTCCGCCGGCCGGACCGGGCGGGCGCGGCGGCATCGGAACGGGGGTGAGGTACGGCAGTCACGTATCCACTATCGCCTGAACCCCGGGCGAACCGTCACCCGGGGTTCATATGAGAAGCGCCCTACTTGCCCAGCCGGTTCGCCGTATGGACCGCGCGCAGCACCGCCGCCGCCTTGTTACGGCACTCCTGGTCCTCGGCGACCGGGTCGGAGTCGGCGACGATGCCCGCGCCGGCCTGCACGTAGGCCGTGCCGTCCCGGAGCAGGGCCGTACGGATGGCGATGGCCGTGTCGGAGTCGCCGGCGAAGTCGAGGTAGCCGACGCAGCCGCCGTACAGGCCGCGCCGGGAGGGTTCGAGTTCGTCGATGATCTGCATGGCGCGGGGCTTGGGGGCGCCGGAGAGGGTGCCCGCCGGGAAGCACGCCGTCAGCACGTCGAAGGCCGTACGGCCGTCCGCGACCCTGCCGGTGACGGTCGAGACGATGTGCATGACGTGCGAGTAGCGCTCGATGGACATGAAGTCCACGACCTCCACCGAGCCGGGTTCGCAGACCCGGCCGAGGTCGTTGCGGCCGAGGTCGACCAGCATCAGGTGTTCGGCGCGCTCCTTGGGGTCGGCGAGCAGTTCCTCGGCGAGGGCCTGGTCCTCCTGCGGGGTGGCGCCGCGGTGCCGGGTGCCGGCGATGGGGTGGACCATCGCACGCCCGTCCTCGACCTTGACCAGCGCCTCGGGGGAAGAACCGACGACATCGAACCCGTCGAAGCGGAAGAGGTACATGTACGGCGACGGGTTGGTCGCCCTGAGGACGCGGTAGACGTCCAGCGCGCTCGCGGTGCACGGGGTCTCGAAGCGCTGGGAGGGCACCACCTGGAAGGCCTCGCCCGCGCGGATGCGCTCCTTGACGTCCTCCACGGCCGCCTGGAAGTCGGGGCCGCCCCACAGGGCGGTGTACTCGGGCAGCTCGGACGGCGGGAGGTGGGCCGGGGGCTGGGCGACCGGACGGGAGAGATCCGCCTCCATGGCGTCCAGGCGGGCCACGGCGTCCGCGTGGGCCTCGTCGACGCCCGTGTCGAGGTCGTTGTGGTTGATCGCGTTGGCGATCAGCAGGACCGAGCCCTCCCAGTGGTCCATGACGGCGAGGTCGCTGGTGAGGAGCATGGTCAGCTCGGGCAGCTTCAGGTCGTCGCGTTCGCCGGGGCCGATCTTCTCCAGGCGGCGGACGATGTCGTAGCCGAGATAGCCGACCATGCCGCCGGTGAAGGGCGGCAGGCCCTCCTGGTGCGGGGTGTGCAGGGCCTGGAGGGTGGCGCGCAGGGCGGCGAGCGGGTCGCCGGACGTGGGCACGCCCACGGGCGGGCTGCCGAGCCAGTGGACCTCGCCGTCCCGGGCGGTGAGGGTCGCGGCGGAGCGCACGCCCACGAAGGAGTAGCGGGACCAGGAGCGGCCGTTCTCCGCGGACTCCAGCAGGAAGGTGCCGGGGCGTTCGGCGGCGAGCTTGCGGTAGAGCGCGACCGGGGTGTCGCCGTCGACGAGGAGCTTGCGCGTGACCGGGATGACACGCCGGTCGGTGGCGAGCTTGCGGAAGGTCTCGAGGTCCATGGCGGCTGACCTTACTGATCCGCGGCCGGTACGCCGGAATCGGCGTCCTCGGGGAGATCTGCGTCCTTGAGGAGCACGTCCGCCCCGAAGCAGGTGCGGTCGCCGGTGTGGCAGGCGGCGCCGACCTGGTCGACCTGGACCAGCACGGTGTCGGCGTCGCAGTCCAGGGCGACGGACTTCACCCACTGGAAGTGGCCCGAGGTGTCGCCCTTGACCCAGTACTCCTGGCGGCTGCGCGACCAGTAGGTGCAGCGGCCCGTGGTGAGCGTGCGGTGCAGCGCCTCGTCGTCCATCCAGCCGAGCATCAGCACCTCACCGGTGTCGTACTGCTGGGCGATGGCGGGCAGGAGGCCGTCGGCGCTGCGCTTGAGGCGCGCGGCGATCTCGGGGTCGAGGCCGCTGGGCGGGGGCGTGCTGGTCATGGGTGCCATTGTGCCGCGCCCCACCGACAGTGACGGTCCGTGTCCACTGTGCGGACCTACAGTGTGGTCGTAGGCTGAATTCATGTCGACCTTCGCCCAGCGTGAACGGCTTCTGCTCGCCGACCTCCTGGAAACCACCGGTCCGGACGCCCCGACCCTCTGCGAGGGCTGGCAGACGCGCGATCTCGCCGCGCACGTGGTGGTGCGGGAGCGTCGGCCGGACGCGGCCGGGGGCACGCTGATCAAGCAGCTCGCGCCGCGGCTGGAGAAGGTGATGGGCGAGTACGCCGCGAAGCCGTACGAGGAGCTGATCCAGCTGATCCGTACCGGCCCGCCGCGTTTCTCGCCCTTCCAGCTCAAGCAGGTCGACGAGGCGGCCAACATCGTGGAGTTCTACGTCCACACGGAGGACGTCCGCCGCGCCCAGCCGGACTGGACGCCGCGCGAGCTGGACCCCGTCTTCCAGGAGTCCCTGTGGTCCCGTCTGGAGCGCACCGCCCGTCTGCTGGGCCGGGGTGTGCCGACGGGTCTGGTCCTGCGGCGCCCGGACGGCCAGACGGCCGTCGCCCACCGGGGCACGCCCGTGGTGACGGCGACGGGCGAGCCGTCGGAGCTGCTGATGTTCGTGTTCGGCCGGCAGAGCACGGCGAAGGTCGAGCTGGACGGCGAGGAGAACGCGATCGCCAAGCTGCACGAGTCGAAGCGCCTGGGCATCTGAGAGGCACCTCATGATCAAGGTCGCGATGACCGGTGTGTACGTCGACGACGTGGCGCGGGCGCACGCCTTCTACACGGACGTCCTCGGCTTCGAGACGCAGACCCGTCTGGACCTGGGCGACGGCACGCTGTTCGTCACGGTCGGCGCGCCGGACAGGGCCCAGCCGGATCTCCAGCTGCTGCTGGAGCCCGGCGACAGCCCCATCGCGGAGCCGTACCGCCGGGCCCTGTACGAGGCGGGGATCCCGTGCATCGTCTTCTCGGTGGACGACATCCAGGCGGAGTACAAGCGGCTGGTGGGCCTCGGTGTGCGTTTCACGCACGAGCCGCAGGAGCAGGGGCCGGTGATCGCGGCCGTGCTCGACGACACGGTCGGCAATCTGATCCAGCTGGCGCAGCCCAAGCCGCACCACGGCTGAGGATCACCGGGGCAGTTCGGCCCGGCGCAGCCCCGGGACGCACAGGGCGACGACCCCGCCGAGCCCGCAGACGGCGGCACTGGCGACGAACACCGGGCCGAGGCCGAAGGCGCCGATCGCGGCGGCCGCGAACGGCATGCTCAGCGGGGCGAGACCGAGGCTGACCAGGCTGGCGACGGCGGTGACCCGGCCGAGGTAGGCGGGGTCGGCCTGAGTCTGCAGCAGGGCGCCGCACAGGGCGCCGCTGAGCCCCGCGAGAAGGCCGATGAGCAGGGCCACCCCGACGGCCGCGACGAGACTCGGGACGTAGGCGAGGGCGCCGATCGCGACGCAGCCCGCGAGGATCGCGTACGCGGCGACCAGCCCGGCGCGCGGCAGCCGGCCCCGGACGGCCAGCAGCAGCGAGGCGGCGCCCGCGCCGACGCCGAACCCGGCGAGCACCGAGCCCATCCCCGAGGCGCCCCAGCCGCGCTGGTCGGCGAGCAGGGTCAGGCCGACGTTGAGCGGCCCGACGAAGCCGAAGTCGCCGAGGGCGATGGCGAGCATCAGCGGGGCCAGGACGCGGTGGCCGCGGACGTAGCGCAGCCCGGCACGCAGGTCCCGCCAGGGGGTCGCCTCCCGGGTCCGGGTCCTGTCGTCCGACGGCAGGTCCCGGACCCGTACGGAGACCAGCAGCGGCACCGAGACCGCGATGAGCAGACCGGCGAGGGCGAACGCGGTCGCCGCGCCGCCGACCGCCACGCCGAGGCCGCCGAGCGGGGCCCCGACGACGCTCGCGACACGGATCGCGAGACCGCGCAGGCCCTGCAACCGGGCGAGTTGCCCCTTGCCGGTGATCCGCGCCGGGAGAGCGCCCACGGCGGGCATGAACACGGCGTCGACGGTGCCGAAGAGCAGGGCCAGCAGGGCGAGCAGCCACAGTCCGGGGCCGGCGAGGAACAGCAGGGCGGCCACCGCGAGGACGGCCGCGCAGCGCACGACGTCACTGCCGATGACGACACGGCGCGGGCCCAGCCGGTCGGCGAGCACTCCCCCGCCGAGCATCAGCACGGCCCTCGGCACCGCGCTGACCGCCATCACGACGCCTGCCTGTGCCGGGGTCCCGGCCTGGACGGCGGCCCAGGACAGGGCGATGTAGTAGATGCTGTCGCCCAGCATCGAGGAGGTGTAGGCACCGAGCCAGCGCAGGACGTTGGGGTCGCGGTGGGCGGGGCGGTCGGCGGTGACGGCGGCCGGGGGTATCAGGGTGTCGGTCACGGGAGGGGCCCTCTCAGACGCGGAACGGGAATCCGGACACGTGCAGCGCGACGTGCTCGCGCCCTTCGGTCTCACCGGCGGCTTCGGCGGACCGGCCCCTCTCGTCGTACTTCCTGACCAGGGAAAGCAACTCCTGCTGGAGCTCGGCCAGTTCGGCCGCGGTGAGGCGCAGCAGGGACTCGCTGTCGGGTACTGCGGCGTTCCACTCGGCGCTCCAGGTGGCGCGCTCGTCCAGGTAGCGGCGGTACAGGTCGGCGCGCTGGTCGTGGAAGAGCCGGGTCGCCGCCAGGTGCACGGCCGCCTTCTCGGGGGCGTCCCGGAAGTCCGTGCCGCGGATGCTCACCCCCTCCGAGGAGGGCTGCCACCAGCGCTCCCGGCCGTCCGCGCTCTGCGGCTCGGCCTCCTCGATCAGACCGCGCTCGGCGAGCTTGCGGAGGTGGTAACTGACCAGTGAGACGGCCTCGTCGACCTGGTCGGCGAGGTGCGAGGCGGTCGCCATGTCGGCCACGCACAGGGCTCGGTACAGCTTCATCCGCAGCGGGTGGGCGAGCGCCTTGAGCGTGCCCACGTCCGTGATGGAACGGCTCCCCTTGTCTGTCATGCACCCAACGCTAGACAGAAAAGAAAAGTTGCACAACATATTTTGCGCAACTTCTCTTTCCTGTTTGCCATGAGAAAGCCCCGGCCGCCCGAGGGCAACCGGGGCCGAAAGCTCACCGCGGCCTCACCGAACGGGGTGGCCCGCCTCCCGCAGCGTCTGCTTCACCTGACCGATGCGCAGGTCGCCGAAGTGGAAGACGGAGGCGGCCAGGACCGCGTCCGCACCGGCAGCGATGGCCGGAGGGAAGTCCGCCAGCCTGCCCGCGCCGCCCGAGGCGATCACCGGGACCGAGACGTGCCCCCGGACAGCCGCGATCATCTCCAGGTCGTAGCCGTCCTTGGTGCCGTCCGCGTCCATGGAGTTGAGCAGGATCTCGCCCGCGCCCAGCTCCGCGGCCCGGTGCGCCCACTCGACGGCGTCGATGCCGGTGCCCTTGCGGCCGCCGTGGGTGGTGACCTCGAAGGAGCCGGACTCGGTACGGCGGGCGTCCACCGACAGCACCAGCACCTGACGGCCGAAGCGCTCCGCGATCTCACGGATCAGGTCCGGACGGGCGATGGCCGCCGTGTTCACGCCGACCTTGTCCGCGCCCGCCCGCAGCAGCTTGTCCACGTCCTCGGCCGTGCGGACGCCACCGCCGACCGTCAGCGGGATGAACACCTGCTCGGCGGTGCGGCGCACCACGTCGTACGTCGTCTCCCGGTTGCCGGAGGACGCGGTGATGTCCAGGAACGTCAGCTCGTCGGCACCCTCGGCGTCGTACACCTTGGCCATCTCGACGGGGTCGCCCGCGTCGCGCAGGTTCTGGAAGTTGACGCCCTTGACGACCCGGCCGTTGTCCACGTCCAGGCAGGGGATGACTCGTACGGCCAAGGTCATGCGGACACTCCGTGTTCTCCGCTGGAGCGGAACGCCTCCACCTCGACCTCGACGACCAGACTGGGGTCCACGAGACCGGAGACGATGATCATGGATGCGGCGGGCCGGACGGTGTCGAACAGCTCCTTGTGAGCCCGCCCGACCTCGTCCACGTCCCGGGCGTGCGTGATGTACATGCGCGTGCGCACGACATCGTCCCGGCCGAGCCCCAGCTGGTCCAGCGCGGCCAGCGCGACGTTGAAGGCGTTGACCGCCTGCTCGTACGGGCCGCCACCGGCGATCTGACCGTCCACGATGGACGTGCAGCCCGAGACCATGACCAGGCCGCCCGGCAGCTGCACCGCGCGGGAGTAGCCGAACTGCTCCTCCCAGGGCGCACCGGTGGTCACGCGTCGTACGTCGCTCACTGGGCTACCGCCTCCAAGGCTTCTTCCAGGGTGAACGCCTTCGCGTACAGCGCCTTCCCGACGATGGATCCCTCGACACCGAGGGGTACCAGCTCGGCGATCGCACGGAGGTCGTCCAGCGACGACACGCCGCCGGAGGCCACGACCGGCCGGTCCGTCGCGGCGCAGACGTTCCTCAGCAGCTCCAGGTTCGGGCCCTGGAGGGTGCCGTCCTTGGCGATGTCGGTCACGACGTAGCGGGCACAGCCCTCCTGGTCGAGGCGCTCCAGCGTCTCGTAGAGGTCGCCGCCGTCGCGGGTCCAGCCGCGGCCGCGCAGGGTCGTGCCGCGCACGTCCAGGCCGACCGCGATCCTGTCGCCGTGCTCGGCGATGACCTTGGCGACCCACTCGGGGGTCTCCAGGGCGGCGGTGCCGAGGTTCACCCGGGTGCAGCCGGTGGCCAGGGCGGCGGCGAGGGTGGCGTCGTCCCGGATGCCGCCGGACAGCTCCACCTTGATGTCCATCGCCCCCGCGACCTCGGCGATCAGCTGCCGGTTGTCACCCGTGCCGAAGGCGGCGTCCAGGTCGACCAGGTGCAGCCACTCGGCGCCGGAGCGCTGCCAGGCGAGGGCGGCCTCCAGCGGCGAGCCGTAGGAGGTCTCGGTCCCGGACTCGCCGTGCACGAGGCGGACGGCCTGGCCGTCGCGGACGTCGACGGCGGGGAGGAGTTCGAGCTTGGCCATGGTCTACAGGGTTCCGATCCAGTTGGTGAGGAGCTGGGCACCGGCGTCGCCGGACTTCTCGGGGTGGAACTGGGTGGCCCACAGGGCGCCGTTCTCCACGGCCGCCACGAAGGGCTTGCCGTGCGTCGACCGCGTCACCCTGGGCGGGTGCATGACCGGGTTGCGCACCTCCAGGGTCCAGTCGCGGACGGCGTAGGAGTGCACGAAGTAGAACCGGGCGTCCGCGTCCAGGCCGGCGAACAGCTCCGAGTCGGCCGGGGCGTCGACGGTGTTCCAGCCCATGTGGGGCACGATCTCGGCCTGGAGCGGCTCGACCGAGCCGGGCCACTCGTCGAGGCCCTCGGTCTCCACGCCGTGCTCGATACCGCGCGCGAACAGGATCTGCATGCCGACGCAGATGCCCATCACCGGCCGCCCGCCGGACAGCCGGCGGTCGATGATCCAGTCACCGCGGGCCGCGAGCAGCCCCTGCATGCAGGCGGCGAAGGCGCCGACGCCCGGCACCAGCAGGCCGTCGGCGTTCATCGCCTTGTCGAAGTCGCGCGTGATCTCGACGTCGGCCCCCACGCGCGCGAGGGCACGTTCGGCGGAGCGGACGTTGCCGAAGCCGTAATCAAAGACGACTACTCGCTTGGGAGCGCTCAATTCCACACCTCCAGCCGCATGACGCCCGCGACCAGACACAGGGCCGCACCGATGGACAGCAGCACGATCAGGCTCGCGGGCATCTTCTGCTTCACGAAGGAGACGATCCCGCCGACCAGGAAGAGGCCGACGACGATCAGGAGGGTCGAGAGACCGGTCATGGGTTTACAGCGCGCCCTTCGTCGACGGGAGGATGCCGGCCGCGCGCGGGTCACGCTCGCTGGCGTAGCGCAGGGCCCGCGCGAGCGCCTTGAACTGGCACTCCACGATGTGGTGCGCGTTGCGCCCGTAGGGGACGTGCACGTGCAGCGCGACCTGCGCCTGGGCGACGAAGGACTCCAGGATGTGCCGGGTCATCGTCGTGTCGTACTCGCCGATCATCGGCGCCATGTTCTCGGGCTCGGTGTGCACGAGGTACGGGCGGCCGGAGAGGTCGACGGTCACCTGGGCGAGGGACTCGTCCAGCGGGACCGTGCAGTTCCCGAAGCGGTAGATCCCCACCTTGTCGCCGAGGGCCTGCTTGAAGGCGGCGCCGAGCGCGAGGGCGGTGTCCTCGATGGTGTGGTGGGAGTCGATGTGCAGGTCGCCGTCGGTCTTCACGGTGAGGTCGAACAGGCCGTGCCGGCCGAGCTGGTCGAGCATGTGGTCGTAGAAGCCGACGCCGGTGGCGATGTCGGTCTTGCCGGTGCCGTCGAGATCGATCTCGACCAGGACGGACGTCTCCTTGGTGGTCCGCTCCACGCGTCCAACGCGGTTCATGCCTCAAGCTCCTTCTTCAGTTCCCGTACCGCGTCGAGGAACGCGTCGTTCTCCTCGGGGGTCCCCGCGGACACCCGCAGCCACCCCGGTACGCCGTTGTCCCGGACCAGGACGCCCCGGTCGAGGATCTTCTGCCAGACCTCGTGGGCGCTCTCGAACCGGCCGAACTGCACGAAGTTGGCGTCGGACTCGATGACGGCGTAGCCGATCGCGCGCAGTTCGGCGACCAGCCGGTCCCGCTGCGACTTCAGCTGCTCGACGTACTTCAGCAGCGTGTCGGTGTGCTCCAGGGCGGCCAGGGCGGTCGCCTGGGTGATCGCCGACAGGTGGTACGGCAGCCGCACGAGCTGGACGGCGTCCACGACCGCGGGGTGCGCGGCGAGGTAGCCGAGGCGCAGTCCGGCGGCGCCGAACGCCTTCGACATGGTGCGGGAGACGACCAGGTTCGGCCGGCCCTCCAACAGCGGCAGCAGCGAGTCGCCGTGGCTGAACTCGATGTAGGCCTCGTCCACGACCACCATCGACGGCTTGGCCGCCTGGGCCGCGTCGTACAGCGCAAGGACCGTCTCGGGCGGAACCGCGTTGCCGGTGGGGTTGTTGGGGGTGGTGATGAAGACGACGTCGGGCTTGTGCTCGGCGATGGCCTGCTCGGCCACGGCGAGGTCGATGTCGAAGTCCTCGGTGCGGGGGCCCGAGATCCAGCCCGTCCCCGTACCGCGCGCGATGAGTGCGTGCATCGAGTACGACGGCTCGAAGCCGATGGCCGTGCGGCCCGGTCCGCCGAAGGTCTGCAGCAGCTGCTGGATGACCTCGTTGGAGCCGTTGGCCGCCCAGACGTTCTCGATGCCGAGCGGGTACTTGCCCGTCCTCGTCAGGTACTTGGCCAGCTCGGTGCGCAGCTGGACCGCGTCCCGGTCGGGGTAGCGGTTCAGGTCGCGGGCGGCCTCGCGCACCCGCTCCGCGATCCGCTCGACCAGCGGCTCGGGCAGCGGGTACGGGTTCTCGTTCGTGTTCAGCCGTACGGGGACGTCCAGTTGGGGCGCGCCGTAGGGGGACTTGCCGCGCAGCTCGTCCCGTACGGGGAGATCGTCGATTCCGAAGCTCACTTGCTCTCAGGCACCTTCCAACCGAACCTTGCCTTGATCGCCGCGCCGTGCGCGGGCAGGTCCTCCGCCTCCGCCAGGGTCACCACATGGTGGGCGACGTCGGCCAGCGCGTCCTTCGTGTAGTCCACGATGTGGACGCCGCGCAGGAAGGACTGGACGGACAGGCCCGAGGAGTGGCAGGCGCAGCCGCCGGTGGGCAGGACGTGGTTGGACCCGGCCGCGTAGTCGCCGAGCGACACGGGGGCCCAGGGACCGATGAAGATCGCGCCGGCGTTCCTGACCCGGTCGGCGACCGCGGCGGCGTCTGCGGTCTGGATCTCCAGGTGCTCGGCGCCGTACGCGTCGACCACCCTGAGGCCCTCCTCGACGCCGTCGACCAGCACGATCGCGGACTGCTTGCCCGCGAGGGCCGGACGGATGCGGTCCTCGATGTGCTTGGTGGCCGCGACCTGCGGCTCCAGCTCCTTCTCCACCGCGTCGGCCAGCTCGACGGAGTCGGTGACCAGGACGGCCGCCGCGAGCGGGTCGTGCTCGGCCTGGCTGATCAGATCGGAGGCCACGTGCACCGGGTCGGCGGTGTCGTCCGCGAGGACGGCGATCTCGGTGGGGCCGGCCTCGGCGTCGATGCCGATCTTCCCGGTGAAGTAGCGCTTGGCGGCGGCGACCCAGATGTTGCCGGGGCCGGTGACCATGTTGGCGGGCGGGCAGGACTCGGTGCCGTACGCGAACATCGCGACGGCGGTGGCGCCGCCGGCCGCGTAGACCTCGTCCACGCCGAGCAGGGCGCACGCGGCGAGGATCGTCGGGTGCGGCAGGCCTCCGAACTCGGCCTGGGCCGGGGAGGCGAGCGCGATCGACTCGACGCCGGCCTCCTGCGCGGGCACCACGTTCATGATCACGGAGGACGGGTAGACCGAGCGGCCGCCGGGCGCGTAGAGCCCCACGCGCTCGACCGGAACCCACTTCTCGGTCACGGATCCGCCGGGCACGACCTGGGTGGTGTGCGTCGTACGGCGCTGCTCGCGGTGGACCAGACGGGCGCGGCGGATGGACTCCTCCAGGGCCGCGCGCACGGCCGGGTCGAGGGCGTCGAGCGCCTCGGTGAGCGCCCGGGCCGGGACACGGACGGATTCCAGTCGTACTCCGTCGAACTTCTCGGCGAAGTCGATCAGCGCCGCGTCGCCTCGATGATGCACGGCCTCGCAGATCGGACGCACCTTCTCCAGGGCGGTCTGAACGTCGAAGTCGGCTCGGGGCAGCAGGTCGCGCAGGGCGGGGCCCTCGGGAAGGGCGTCGCCGCGCAGATCGATTCGGGAGATCACAGGCTCAATTCTCTCAGACGGGGATCGGGGGCCGTCCGCGCGTATCAATGGCTGATACAGAACGCGGGACAGCGGGCGGTACATAGCCTGGCCGGAACCCGGAAGATCGCCTTCACGTCTTGTGTACCGGGCGTCACTCAGCGGGCATGAACGGACGTACGAAATACGTGACTCATGAGCAGCCGAAGAAGCTCTGAGCAGTCGAGGAAGAAGGAAGAGCGGTGACCGAGGGTGCCGCCATCAACGCCGGGGACCTGCCGGACGATCTGACCGCGACCGAGGCCGGCATGTGGCAGGCCTTCCGCAACGGCAGCGTGTACGACCTGAGCAGCGGGGACACCGTCGTGGACGATCCGCACGGCGGGCACCCCTGGGGGCCCGAGCGGAGCGTGCGGGCGCGCATCATCTGCTGGCTGCTGCTGGACGGGCCGCCCGCGCTCGCGGGCCGGGTGTCCTCGCTGAAGCTGGCCGGAGTGCGGGTCACGGGCACGCTGGACCTGGCGGGCGGCACGGTCACGCCGTACATGGAGATGCGCGGCTGCCGCTTCGACAACGAGATCCTCCTCCCCGAGGCCCGGTTCACGACCCTGCGTCTGGTGGACTGCGCGGTGCCGCGCCTGGAGGCGGCCCGGGTGCACACCGAGGGCGATCTGCATCTGCCGCGCTGCCGCTTCCAAAACGGGGTCCGGCTGACCGACGCGCACATCGGCACGGATCTGCTGCTCAACCAGGCGATCGTCTACCGCGACCGCAGCGGCCGCTCGATCGCCGCGGACGGCATGACCGTGGGCCAGGACCTCCAGGCCGAGCTGCTGGAATCGCACGGTGAACTCAGCCTGCGCAGCGCCAAGGTCGGGGTCTCGCTCAGCCTGCGGGGAGCGAAACTGGCCAACCCTTACGCGCGCCTCGCGCTGAACGCCCCCCAGCTGACGGTGGGGCGCACCCTGTATCTGACCCCGGCCGGCGTGGGCAACCCGCTGCTCAGCGGGACGACGCCCGCGCGCGGGACGCGCATCCAGCGGTTCGAGTGCCTGGGCGGGCTGCGGCTGGACGACGGGCGGTTCGGGGACGCCGTGGACCTGGAGCGGGCCCGGTTCTCCTTCACCGACGACCAGGAGCTGTCGCTGCGCCGGGTGCAGACGCCCGAACTACGCTTCCTCGGGGACACGCCGCAGCGCGGCAAGGTGGTGCTGTCCGGTGCGCGCATCGTCAACCTGGTGGACCGCGCGGGCAGCTGGCCGGGCCCGGGCAACCTGCACATGGGCGGCTTCGCCTACGAGAGCCTCGTACCGCAGGGCCCGTTCCCGCTGACCCGGCGCCTGGACTGGGTGGCGGCGGCCACCGCCGAGTACAACCCGGAGCCGTACGAGCGGCTGGCCGCCGTGCTGCGCGCGGCCGGGGAGGACGAGGACGCCCGCGAGGTGCTGCTCGCCAAGCAGCGCCGGCGCCGCGAGACGCTGCCGCTGGCCGGCAAGTTCTGGGGCTACGTCCAGGACTGGGCCGTGGCCTACGGCTACCGGCCGGGCCGGGCCGCGGTCTGGATGGCGGTGCTGTGGGCGGCGGGCACGCTGGCCTTCTCGCACGCCGACCATCCGCCGATGAACTCCGGCGGCCACCCGTCCTGGAGTTCCGCGCTGTTCACCCTGGACCTCCTGCTGCCGGTGATCGACCTGGGCCAGGCCGGCCAGTGGCAGCTGCGCGGCGGCTGGCAGTGGCTGGCGGCGTCGATGGTCATCCTGGGCTGGATCCTCGCGACGACGGTGGCGGCGGGGGCGACGCGGCTGCTCCGTCGGGGCTGAGACTCGGTCCGGCCACCGGCGCTCGGGTTCACCACCGCCCCTACGGCCACTCAGGAGTACCCATGGCCACTCAGGTCACCGACAGGCCTCAGCTTGCTGACAGGTACGCCACAACGCTTGAACAATGACCTTTTACCTGTCCTTGACTTCCGGGCGTACAACCTTCCATGACTTGCCCGCATCCTCTGGCGCACCCCCGACCTGCGGTCTTTCAATGGTCGACACCATGGCTCTGCTGCCGGCGTTTCTCCGCCCCACACGGATGACACGACGTGCCTCGCGCCCCGCCGACCCACTGCCGGCCGGCGACGAGGCCGTCCTCGACGCGCCCGACGAACGCCTCTCCCCCGTGCTGGTCGCGGCCGGCCGGGGCGAGTACGACTCCGCCGCCGCCCTGCTCGCCACCACCCGCGCGGCGACCGAGTGGGAGGAGCGCGACCGGTACACCAAGCGGCTCGCTGCCTTCGCCCGCTCACGCCCCGAGTGGTTCGAGGAATGGCGCACGGCCGCCCCGGACGACCCCGACGTGATTCTCGTCGGGGCCCAGCTGGCCGTGGACCACGCCTGGCCCTCGCCGGCCCGCGCCGAGCTGCTGCGCGAGGTGAGCCCGCTGATCACCGCCGCCGCCCGGGCCGACGACCGGGACCCGGTGCCCTGGCGGATCGCGCTCGACCACGCGCGCGGCTCCCTCGCCGGGCACCGCTACTTCGGGGAGCTGTGGGAGGCCGCGGTCCGCCGGGCCCCGCACCACTACGGCTGCCATGTGGCCGCCCTGCGCTATCTCGGCACCGCCTGGCACGGCTCGCACCGCGAGTGCTTCGACTTCGCCGACCTGGCCGCGCAGGACGCCCCGGCCGACTCGCTCGTCCAGGCACTGCCGGCCCGGGCGGCCCTCGCCTATCTGACCGACGGCTGCGGACCCGAGGTGCCGCGCGGACGGCTGGACGCGGCGGCCGACCGTGCGGTCGCGCTCTCCGGCCGGTTCCCGGCGGTCGCACCCTGGCCCGCCGAGGTCCGCAACAAGCTGGTCTACGTCCTGGCCCGGCTGGAACGCTGGGAGGACGCCCGCACCCAGCTGCGCCTGATCGGCCCGTACGCCACCTCCTTCCCCTGGGAGCGGTTCTCCGACGACCCCCTGGGCCACTTCCTGCGGGTGCGTGAGGCACTTCTGACGGTCGCTCCGCGCGCCGCCGTGGCCGAGCTGACGGCGGCACCCCCGCGACCACGGAACGAGCACCGCGGACAAGTTCCCGCCGTCGACCATTAGGCTGGGGCGCCGTGACCACCGCCCGCCTCCCCCTCTTTCCGCTGAACTCGGCGCTGTTCCCCGGGCTCGTGCTGCCCCTGAACATCTTCGAGGAGCGTTATCGCGCCATGATGCGCGAGCTGCTGAAGACCCCCGAGGACGAGCCGCGCCGGTTCGCCGTCGTGGCGATCCGCGACGGCCACGAGGTGGCACCGAGCGCGCCGGGCATGCCGGATCCGACCGCACAGCCCGAACGGGGCCCGGCCGCCGGCTTCGGCCCGGCCCCCCTCGAGTCCTTCCACGGCGTGGGCTGCGTGGCGGACGCGGCGACCATCCGGGAGCGCGCCGACGGCACGTTCGAGGTGCTCGCGACCGGGACGACCCGGGTACGGCTGCTGTCCGTGGACGCGTCGGGCCCGTTCCTGACAGCGGAGCTGGAGGAGCTGCCGGAGGACCCCGGCGACGAGGCGGGCGCGCTCGCCGAGGGCGTCCTGCGCGCCTTCCGGCAGTACCAGAAGCGTCTGGCGGGCGCCCGCGAACGCTCGCTCTCGACCGGCGCGGACCTCCCGGACGAACCCTCGGTGGTCTCCTACCTGGTGGCCGCGGCGATGGTCCTGGACACCCCGACCAAGCAACGGCTGCTCCAGGCACCGGACACCGCCTCCCGGCTCCGGGACGAGCTGAAACTGCTTCGCGCGGAGACGGCCATCATCCGTAACCTGCCGTCGCTGCCCGCGTTCGAGCTGACGCGGACGCCGACCAGCCTGAACTGAACGAACCGAGGCCGACACCCCGATGGCGAAGAAGTCGAAGAAGCAACAGCAGCAGTCCGGCGGCACGCCCGCGACGGTGGCCCTCACGGCGGCGGGCGTGGACTTCACCGTCCACTCGTACGACCACGACCCCTCCCACCCCTCCTACGGCGAGGAGGCGGCGGAGGCGATGGGCGTCTCCCCCGACCGGGTCTTCAAGACCCTGGTGGCCGACGTGGACGGCACCCTGACGGTGGCGGTGGTCCCGGTCTCCGGCACGCTGGACCTGAAGGCCCTGGCCGCAGCGGTGGGCGGCAAGCGGGCGACCATGGCCGACCCGACCCTCGCGGAACGCACCACCGGCTACGTCCGCGGCGGCATCTCCCCCCTCGGCCAGCGCAGGAAACTGCCCACCGTTCTCGACGACTCGGCCCAGGACCGCCCCACGATCTGCATCTCCGCGGGCCGCAGGGGCCTGGAGGTCGAACTGGCTCCGGAGGACCTGGCAAAGCTGACGGATGCGGTACTGGCCCCGATCGGCCGGGGCTGACCGCTCGGGCCCCGGTTACGGCACCTCGGGATCCCTCGGCCCGAACAGCGCGGTGAGCCCGAGGTGCACCAGCAACGCGGCGATCGGCCACGCCAACAGCACGCCCTTCGCCCCCAACTTCAACGGCGCCGAGAAGGTGACCCCCTTCCCCACCGCCTTCGCGTGAGCGACCACATCGGACTCGGGGCCCCACCACATCCCCAGCCGCCACGCCAGCAGCGACCCGAGCAGTCCGCCGAGGCCGAGTGCGACGACCAGCGGCACGCCCCCACGCCGTCGCAGCAGGAACACGACGACCGCGCTGACCAGCCCGAACCCCAGGCCTATCAGCGTGAACGTTCCGTCCACCCCGGCCGCCTGCTCCCCCTCGGTGTCCTTGATGTAGACGACCCAGCTCTTGTCGATCTGGTCGCCCACCAAGGGCACCTGCGGCGCCAGCCACCACCACAGCAGCCCGAACAGCACCCCGGCCAGCGCCACCGCCAGCATGATCACGGCGGCGTCCCGCAATTCGGTCTTCATCCCGGGGCCGTCCTGTTCGTGCCGGCCCGCGACCAGTGCCTCGGCAGGCGGCGGCGCCTGCCAGACGTGGTGCGGGGAGTCGTCGTGCGGCGGCGGAGGCGGAGTCAGCGGTGCGGTCACCCTGACATCGTGCCAGGCCGCGCCGTGCGCCGCGTCACCGGACGGCGGCCCGGCGGTACGCCCAGGTCGCCACGGCCAGCGAGACCACTCCGACGCCCGCGCACACCCCCAGGTCAGCGAGGACGGCGGCCCAGTCGGGGTGCGGCCCGAAGGTCCGGGCGTACGCCTCCACACCGTAGGTCGACGGCAGCAGATCCCGAGCCAGCCGTACGATCTCCGGCATCCGGTCGGCCGGCAGCACACCGAGCAGCAGCGCCGCCGACATGCCCAGCTGCCCGAGCAGCGTGGCCAGCTCGGGCCGCGGCGCGAGCAGTCCGCAGGCGGCGCCGAGCCCGGCGAGCGCGGCCCCTGCGAGCGGGATCACGGCCAACAGGATCCACAGGTTGGACAGAGGCAGCCCGAACAGCACGCACCCGAAGACGGCGGTCACCAGCGTCCCCGGGACGGTGAAGGAGGCGTACGCCCCCGCCGCGCCCAGCACCACCGCGGCCGGCGGCACCGGCAGCGTGGCGTAGTGGTCGAGTCCGCCGCTGGCCCGCAGCTGCCCGAAGTACTGCGACAGCAGATTGAGCGCGACGTACGCGACCACGAGCACCGAAGAGCCCGCCACCACGGACTGGGCCTCACCGCCGCTGTCGACGACTCCGCGCATCATCACGGCGATGCCGATGGACTGGAAGGTCGCCACGAACAGCAGCGGGATGCGCGCCACCCGGGCCCGGGACAGCTGCGCCCGGTAGACGGCCACCAGCGACGGCCACAGCCGCACGGGCGGCCCCAGCTCGGCCGCGCGCGGGGCGTTCTCCGGCACGGCCCGGGCACCGTCCTGCAGCACCTCCGCGGGTACGACACTCACGACGAGCTGCTCCTCTTCCCGACGGCGTGCGCCCCGCCGTCCTCCAGGGAAAACCCAGGGGACCCGGGGGACCCCCACAGGGACCATACGCATCCGGCGCCCCGCCCGCTCACGCCTTCACCAGCCCCTGCCGTGCCGCCCCGCCCAGCGCCAGGTACACGTCCTCCAGGCTGGGCGTGGCGAGCGTGAAGTCGTCCAGGGCGGCGAAGGCGGCGCCGCCGGTCACCGTGGCGACGGCGGCCCGGGCCTCCTCGGGCGCGAGCCGGAGCGTCCAGCGTCGGCCGGACTCCACGGCCCGTTCGCGCAGCACGGCGACCTCGGGCACCTCCAGCGGCGCCCGCTCCCGCCACACCAGCTCCACCCGCACCTCGCCAGAGACCTGTTCCTTCAGGCCGGCCGGGGTGTCGCAGGCGATGACCCGGCCCCGGTCCAGGACGGCGACCCGGTCGAGCACGGTCTCGGCCTCGATGACGTTGTGGGTGACCAGCACTACGGTCGTACCGCGCTCGGCCCGCCGCCGGTCCACGGCCGCCCACACCGCGCGCCGGGCCACCGGATCCATACCGGTGGTCGGCTCGTCCAGGACCAGCAGCCGCCGTTCCCCGACGAGGGCGGCGGCGAAGCAGGCGAGCCGCCGCTGCCCGCCGGACAGCTTCTTCAGCGCCCGCCCGGCGATCGGCGTGAGCCCCAGTTCGTCGAGTACCGCGTCCCGCTCGGCCCGCGCCTGCCGTGCGTCCAGGCCGCGCAGGCGTGCGGTGGTCTCGGTGGCGAGGGCGACGGTCAGCTCGTCCAGGGCGGAGGACTCCTGCCCCAGGTAGGCGAGGATCCGCGCGGCCCGCTCGGGGTGCCTGACGATGTCGTGGCCGAGGATCTCGACGCTTCCGGTGTCCGGCCGCAGCAGCCCGGTGAGCTGCCGCACGAGGGTGGACTTGCCGGCACCGTTCGGCCCGAGCAGCCCGAAGATCTCGCCGCGCCGCACGTCCAGCTCGACGCCGTCGGTGGCCCGCACCTCGGGCGTACCCGGCGCTCCGCGCCGCCCCTTCACGGGCGGGTAGGTCTTGCTGAGCCCGCGCGCGCGTACGACCTCGTCATGCCGAAGGGCCTGTCCCACGCGCGTACTCACAAGGGACGAGACTACGGGGTCCGGCCCCTTTACTCGTCTTTGGGTCCTCTTCTCACTCCCGGCTTCTCGTCCCGCCGCCGGGAAACTCCCCGCTCACTCGGCGGCAGGCGCGTGCTCGGCCGCCGCCGGCACGTCGACCTCCCGCCAGAACCCCGCCCGGATGGCGTAGCGGTCGTGCTCGTCGATCTGGTCGTCCTTGTGGGCGAGCAGCCCGAAGCGGGCGGCGTACCGCAGCAGCTCGCCGTCGATGCGGTGCGGGATGCGCGGGTACATCGTGGACAACCGCTGCAGATGGCTCTGGTCGCCGAGCCGGGACATCCACCGGCGGGCGAAGACCTGCCCCACCTCGTACGGGTCGCCGCCGACCGTGGTGATGTCCTCCTCCCGGTCCGCCCACCGCTGCTCGGCGGTGGTCAGCTGGGCGAGCGTCGGCATGGAGGCGACCTCGGGCGGCTCGGAGACCGCACCCGGCCGGTCCACCCACCCCTTGTCGGAGGACCACCTGAGGGTCGCGGTGGTCGGATGCTGCACGGCCTGGACGCCGGGCGTGCGCAGCGCGGCGAGGTCCTTGGGGGTGGGGACGCCCTTCGGCGCGGGCACCCGCTCCTGGGCTCCGTTCTCCGACACGGCGGCGGCCGACGCGTGGGTGCCCTCCTCCACGGGGCCCTCGGCTGCCGTGGCGAGCGTGGACTCGGGCAGCGGCGCGGAGAGGATCGCGGCGATCTCGGGACGAGGCGCGGGCTGCGGCGCGCAGACGCCGGTCAGCTCCCTGGCGCGGACCGCCTGGGTGATCCAGGCACGGTCCAGTACGCGCCGCTCGTCGGCCTCGGCGACCAGGTCCTCGGACTGGTTGTAGTCCCCGTCGGCGGCCTGTACGGCCCACAGGTGGACGGCGACGCCGTGCTCCTTGGCGGCCATCATGCCGGGCAGCAGGTCGCCGTCGCCGGTGACCAGGACGATGTCGGAGCAGGCACGGTTGCGGGCCAGCTCGGTCAGCTCGGCGTGCATGGCGGCGTCCACGCCCTTCTGCGCCCAGCGTCCGTCGCTGCGGGTGAGGGCGCCGAGCCGGACGGTGACCCGGGGCATCACGCGCAGTCGCCGGTGCTCCGGCTGAGGAACCCGGTCGGGGGCCCCGTCGAACCAGTAGATGCGCAGCAGCGGGCGCTCGGTGTCCGACTCCGCGCGTTCACGCAGGGCCTGGATCAGCGCGGCGTGGTCGACGGTGATCCGGGACCGCGAGGGCTCACCGGCGAGGAGGCTGGCGGCGGCTCCCAGCAGATACCCGGCGTCCACCAGGACGATGCAGCGGTCCACGCGACTCACCCTCTTCCCGGGAGGCTTTGCTTCGACTTCCTTCGAGTCTGCCCGACCGCGCGGGGGTTAACGGCCGGAACTCGATCTTCGGCGTGGCGTTTGCGGTTCCCGCGCGCCCACCTGCCCTGTCACGCACCGTAATTATCCGACATGCGCCTGATGTCAGCTTATGTGAATCTGGTCCCGGCCCTGGCCCCTAGATCCCCCTCAGGAGGCAGACCACCATGGCCAAGAACAAGAAGCAGGACCGAAGCAAGAAGCAGGCCCCGCAGTCCGAGCACAGCGCCCAGCAGGCGCAGCGGTCCCCCTCGGAGTCGCGGGAGGAGCAGCACCTCTCGGCGATGTCGCCCGCCGACGTCGCGCGCAAGGGCCGGCAGAAGTCCTTCGGTCACAACTGAGATCCTCGTAACGGGCCGTTGAAGCCCAGGCACACGGAGGGGCGCATCCCTTGCGGATGCGCCCCTCGAGTGCTCGTACGACTCAGCCGGCCAGGCAGGACGGCCCGAGCAGCACCTTCAGGTCGCCGAAGAGCGCCGGGTCCGGCTTGACCCGGTGCCGGTCGAGGCGCAGCACGGTGGTCCTGCGCGGGCCCTGGAGCTTGATGCGGACCTCGCTGTCGCCCTTGTGATGGCTGAGGATCTCGCCGAGGCGGCTGACCATGGGCGGGGTGACCCGGGTGGCCGGGATGGTGAGGATCACCGGCGCGTTGGTGCCCGCGTTGGAGAGGTCCGGGACCGCCAGCTCCATCGCGACCAGCCGCGGCACATCCTCGCGTTTGTCGAGGCGTCCCTTGACGAACACGACCGCGTCCTCGACGAGTTGGGTCGAGACCAGCTGGTAGCTGGCCGGGAAGAACATGCACTCGATGGAGCCGGCGAGGTCCTCGACCGTGGCGATCGCCCAGGCGTTGCCCTGCTTGGTCATCTTGCGCTGGAGGCCCGAGATGATGCCGCCGATGGTGACCACCGCGCCGTCCGCGTGCTCACCGCCGGTGAGCTGGGAGATACCCGCGTCGGCCTTGTCGGACAGCACGTGCTCCAGGCCGAAGAGCGGATGGTCGGAGACGTACAGACCGAGCATCTCCCGCTCCTGGGCGAGGAGATAGGTCTTGTCCCACTCCTCCGTGGTGAACTCGACGTCGAGTCCGAAGCCGGGCTCGCTGCTCTCCTCCTCGCCCATGCCGCCGAAGAGGTCGAACTGCCCCTCGGCCTCCTTGCGCTTGACCGCGACCACGTTGTCGATCATCGGCTCGTACTGCGCGGTGAGCCCCTTACGGGTGTGCCCCAGGGTGTCGAACGCGCCCGCCTTGATCAGCGACTCCGTGGTGCGCTTGTTGCACGCGACCGCCTCGACCTTGTCGAGGTAGTCGGGGAAGGAGCCGTACTTGCCCTTGGCCTTGCGGCTCCTGATGATCGACTCCACCACGTTCGTACCGACGTTGCGCACGGCTTCGAGGCCGAAGAGGATCACGTCGTCGCCCTGCGCGGCGAAGTTGTGCACCGACTCGTTGACGTTCGGCGGGAGCACCTTGATGCCCATGCGACGGCACTCGTTCAGGTAGACGGCCGACTTGTCCTTGTCGTCCTTGACCGACGTGAGCAGCCCGGCCATGTACTCGGCGGGGTGGTTCGCCTTCAGGTAGGCGGTCCAGTACGAGACCAGGCCGTACGCGGCGGAGTGCGCCTTGTTGAAGGCGTATCCGGCGAAGGGGACCAGCACGTCCCACAGGGCCTGGATCGCCTCGTCGCTGTAGCCCTTGTCCCGGGCGCCCTTCTGGAAGAGGACGAAGTTCTTCGCCAGTTCGTCGGGCTTCTTCTTGCCCATCACGCGGCGCAGGATGTCGGCCTCGCCGAGCGAGTACCCGGCGATGATCTGGGCGGCCTTCTGCACCTGCTCCTGGTAGACGATCAGGCCGTAGGTGACCGCCAGGACCTCCTCGAGGGGCTCCTCCAGCTCCTTGTGGATCGGCGTGATCTCCTGGAGCTTGTTCTTGCGCAGCGCGTAGTTCGTGTGCGAGTCCATGCCCATCGGGCCCGGACGGTAGAGCGCGGAGACGGCGGAGATGTCTTCGAAGTTGTCGGGCTTCATCAGGCGCAGCAGCGAGCGCATGGGGCCGCCGTCGAACTGGAAGACGCCCAGGGTGTCGCCGCGCTGGAGGAGTTCGAAGGTCTTCGGATCGTCGAGCGGCAGGGCCAGCAGGTCGAGGTCGATGCCCTTGTTGGACTTCACCATCTTGACGGCGTCGTCCATGATCGTCAGGTTGCGCAGGCCCAGGAAGTCCATCTTCAGCAGGCCGAGCGACTCGCACTGCGGATAGTCCCACTGCGTGATGGTCACGCCGTCCGTGTGGCGCACCCAGATCGGGGCGTGGTCGACGATGGGCTCGCTGGACATGATCACGCCGGCAGCGTGCACACCCATCTGCCGCACCAGGCCCTCGACGCCCTTCGCGGTGTCGATGACCTTCTTGACGTCCGGCTCGTTCTCGTACATCCCGCGGATCTCGCCAGCCTCGTTGTAGCGCGGGTGCGAGGGGTTGGTGATGCCGTCGAGGTCGATGCCCTTGCCGAGGACGTCGGCGGGCATCGCCTTGGTGAGCCGGTCGCCCATCGCGTACGGGTAGCCCAGCACGCGCGCGGAGTCCTTGATCGCGTTCTTGGCCTTGATCTTGCCGTACGTGCCGATCATGGCGACCTTGTCGGCGCCGTACTTCTCCGTCACGTACCGGATCACCTCGACGCGCCGACGCTCGTCGAAGTCGATGTCGACATCGGGCATCGAGATGCGCTCGGGGTTCAGGAACCGCTCGAAGATCAGACCGTGCGGGATCGGGTCGAGGTCGGTGATACCCATGGCGTAGGCGACGATCGAACCGGCCGCGGAGCCTCGCCCGGGGCCCACCGCGATGCCGTTGTTCTTGGCCCACATGATGAAGTCGGCGACCACGAGGAAGTAGCCCGGGAAGCCCATCGAGATGATGACGTCCATCTCGTAGTCGGCCTGCTTCTGGCGGTCCTCGGGGACGCCGCCCGGGAAGCGGCGCTCCATGCCGCGGCGGACCTCCTCCTTGAACCAGGTGACCTCGGTGTAGCCCTCGGGGATGTCGAACTTCGGCATGAGGTTCTTCGCTTCGAACATGCCGGTGGTGTCGACCATCTCGGCGACGAGGAGCGTGTTGGCGCAGCCCTCCTGCCAGGCGTCCGAGGAGTCGATGGCGTACATCTCGTCCGTGGACTTCAGGTAGTAGCCGGTGCCGTCGAACTTGAAGCGGTCCGGGTCGGAGAGGTTCTTGCCGGTCTGGATGCACAGCAGCGCGTCGTGGGCGCCCGCCTCGTGCGCGTACGTGTAGTGCGAGTCGTTCGTCACCAGCGGCGGGATGCCGAGCTTCCTGCCGATCTCCAGCAGTCCCTCGCGGACCCGGTGCTCGATGTCGATGCCGTGGTCCATCAGCTCCAGGAAGTAGCGGTCCTTGCCGAAGATGTCCTGGTAGTCCGCCGCCGCCTTGAGGGCCTCCTCCTCCTGGCCCAGGCGCAGCCGGGTCTGCACCTCGCCGGAGGGGCAGCCGGTGGAGGCCACGATCCCCTCGGACCACTGCGCGATGGTCTCCTTGTCCATCCGGGGCCACTTCTGCAGCCAGCCCTCGGCGTACGCGTCGGAGGAGAGGCGGAAGAGGTTGTGCAGGCCGGTCCTGTCGACGGCCCACATCGTCTTGTGGGTGTAGCCACCGGAACCGGAGACGTCGTCCCGCTTCTGGTGCGGCTGGCCCCACTGGATCTTGCGCTTGTTGCGCCGCGACTCGGGGGCGACATACGCCTCGATCCCGATGATCGGGGTGATTCCGGCCTTCTTCGCGGTGTGGAAGAAGTCGTACGCCCCGTGCAGGTTGCCGTGGTCGGACATGGCGATGTGCGTCATGCCCATCTCGTTGCAGGCGTTGAACATGTCCTTGAGCCGCGCGGCACCGTCCAGCAGCGAGTACTGGGTGTGGACGTGCAGGTGCGTGAACGGCGGCTTGGACACGGTTTCGGCCTCCAAGGGAATCAGGCGTCGACGATCTTCCGACCGGCCGCGGAACGACTGCGGACAGTCTGGGGACAGCGTCGAAGTCTATGCCTCGGCACTGACACACACGGCCGTTCCCCGCGTACCTTCGTGCGGGAACCGGGCACTCCCGCGTGGCGTCGCCCGTTGGAGACGGCGGAAGCGCTGTCATACCCGGTTCCTGCACGTTCCCGCACCACCAGTCCCGTACCAGGAGGCACCCGCGATGTCGGTCCCCCAGCTCAGCGACGAGCAGCGCGGCGAGGAGATCCTCACCGTCTTCGACACCGCCTTCGGCCGGCTCCTGGCCGCCGACCCGGCCGCGTTCCGCGTGAAGTTCCGGAAGATGGCGGCCTCGGCGTTCGCGTTCTACCGGGGCACGGCGGCCCTCTTCTACCACGACCTCGACGCGGAGAAGCGCGGCGGCCCGTACCTGGACGACCGCACCTCGCGCGTGTGGATCCACGGCGACCTGCACGCCGAGAACTTCGGCACCTACATGGACTCCAACGGCCGCCTGGTCTTCAACGTCAACGACTTCGACGAGGCCTACGTCGGCCCGTTCACCTGGGACCTGAAGCGCTTCGCCGCCTCCGTCGCGCTCATCGGGTACGCGAAGGCGCTCAGCGACGAGCAGATCACCGAGCTGGTGACGATCTACGCGGCCGCCTACCGCGAGCGCATCCACGCCCTGGCCACGGGCGCCAAGAGCGACGAGGTGCCGCCGTTCACGCTGGACACCGCGCAGGGTCCGCTGCTGGACGCGCTGCGTGACGCCCGCTCGCTGACCCGCTTCGGGTTGCTGGAGTCGATGACCGAGATCCGCGACTTCGAGCGCCGCTTCGCCCCGGGCGGCGGCTCCATCGAGCTGGACGCGGCCACCCGCTACAAGGTGCTGGCCGCCTTCGACGGCTACCTGGAGACCCTGCCGGACTCCTCCCTGGCCCGCCCGGACTCGTACCGGGTGAAGGACGTCGTGGGCCGTCGCGGCATCGGCATCGGCTCGGCCGGCCTGCCGTCGTACAACATCCTCCTGGAGGGTCACAGCGACGCCCTGGAGAACGACGTCGTGATCTACATCAAGCAGGCCCAGACCCCGGCCGTCTCTCGGCACATCACGGACCCGGCGATCGCGGAGTACTTCCAGCACGAGGGCCACCGCACGGTGATCTCCCAGCGTGCCCTGCAGGCGCACGCCGACCCGTGGCTGGGCTGGACCGAGCTGGACGGCGCGGGCCAGCTGGTCGCCGAGGTCTCGCCGTACGCCGTCGACCTGGACTGGGGCGACATCGACGACCCGGAGGAGATCGCGGCCGTCGTCGCCGACCTGGGCCGGGCCACGGCCACGATGCACGCGGCGGCGGACGACACCTCCGGCGAGTCCCTGGTGCCGTTCTCCACCGAGCGGGCCATCGACGCGGCGCTCGCCGCCGACGAGGAGGGCTTCGCGCCGCTCCTGGTGGACTTCGCGCACGGCTACGGCGCACGCGCGCGTGCCGACCACCAGGTCTTCGTCGACCTGTTCCGCAACGGCCGGATTCCGGGGCTGTAACGTCGCACACTCACAGGCACCCTTTAGGGGTCCCTTAACCGCGTACGTGACACACTCTCCTTTCGCTATGGACATATCCGGGACCCAGCTCAGAGCCGTGCGCGCGGCGCTGTTCACGGCCGTGGTCGTGACGCTCAGCACCGCGTCGCACGTCCTGCTGTCCCGGGCCCCGCTGCCGGTCTCGACCGTGGCCGCGGTCGCCGCCGGAGTGTTCCTCACCGCGTACGCACTGGCGGGCCGCGAGCGCGGCTTCGGCCGGATCGCTGCCCTGCTGGTCCCGCTGGAGCTGGCCGCGGACACGGTCTTCACCACTGGCCAGCACGCCTGTTACGGCAGGGTGGGCGGCCCGGTCGCAGGTCCGCTGCGCGCCGTCGGCCTGGACGTGCTGTGCCAGGGCGCCGTGGGCACCCCGCTGGCCCAGGTGACCGGCGGCTCGGGCCGCGGCGCCGGGGCCCTGCTCGCGCACGCCAGCCCGGCAGCCGCCTGGCTGCTGCTCGCCGCGCACATCTGCGTGGGGCTGCTGGCCGCCGCCTGGCTGCGCCGCGGCGAGCGGGCCCTGACCCAGCTGCTGCGCGCGGTTGCCGCGGTCACCTTCCGGCCGCTGCTGCTCGCGGTCGCCGGCACCGCACGGCTTTCCCCGGCGCGCCGGCTGCCGCGTCCGGCGCCTCGGCCGGCCGTCGCCCGCGACCGGCTTCTCGTGCACTCCCTGGGACGGCGTGGACCGCCGTGCTCCCTCGCCGCCGCCCTCGCCTGAGCGACGACCGCTCTCGCCCGGTGCGACGGCAGCCGGGCCCCGCCTCGGCGGCGGCATCTGAGCACGACCAGTCCCCCACACGTATCCCGCGTACGACGTGTGCGCGTCCCAGATGGAGATCACCGACATGAGCAAGCGGAACAGCCAGACGGCGAAGACGGCGGCCCGGGAGCGGCTGCGCCAGGAGCGCGAGCGGCAGGCCAAGCGCGACAAGGTCAGGCGGCAGGTCATCGTGGCCGCCTCGGTCGTGGGCGTGCTGGCCGCGGCCGGCGGCATCGGCTATGCCGTCGTCCAGGCCAACAAGCCCTCCTACTGGGACGGTCTGAAGGATGCCAAGGTCGTCACCCCTGCCAACACCACGGGCGCCAAGGGCACCACGGTCGTCATAGGCAAGGACACCGCCAAGAAGACCCTCAAGGTCTACGAGGACCCGCGCTGCCCGGTCTGCGCCTCGTTCGAGCAGACCGTCGGCTCCACGGTGAAGAAGGACATCGACGACGGCAAGTTCAAGATCGAGTACATCGGCGGCACGTTCATCGACGGCGACCAGCTCGGCAAGGACAAGATCGGCAGCAACGGCGAGGGCTCCAAGAACGCGATGAGCGCCATGGGCGCCGCGCTGAACGTCAGCCCGGAGGCCTTCCTGGAGTACAAGACCGCGCTCTACTCCGCGAAGTACCACCCGGCGGAGACGAACGACAAGTTCAAGAGCGACTCCTACCTCATCGAGGTCGCCGACACCGTCCCCGCGCTGAAGAACAACGCCAAGTTCCAGAACGCGGTGAAGAACGGCACCTACGACGCCTGGGCGCTGGCCATGTCGAAGACCTTCGACACCAACAAGGAGGGCGTGACCGGCACCCCGAGCTTCGTCGTGGACGGCAAGAAGCTCACCGCCGACAGCCAGGGCAACCCGCCCATGAGCGTGGCCGACTTCAACAGGGTGATGGACGCGGCCCTCAAGGGCTGACCTCCCGTCAGGACCTGATCACCGCGTGAAGAGCGGGCGAACTTTCGAAGTTCGCCCGCTCTTATGCATACCAATCAGTAAAACTGGTCAGTAACCTGATCGGCCGTGACCAGTCGATACCAGCCATCCGAGGCAGCCAAGCGCCTCAACTCGCTTACCCCTCGCCGCCGTACGGTCGTCAAGGCCGCGGCGGCGACTGCTGTCCTGGCAGGCCCGCTCGCCGCCGCTCTCCCGGCACGCGCCGCCACGGACACCCCCGCCTTCCTGCACGGCGTCGCCTCCGGTGACCCGCTGCCCGACGGCGTCCTGCTGTGGACCCGGGTGACTCCCACCTCCGACGCGATACCCGGCTCCGGGCTCGGTCCGGACACCGAGGTCAGCTGGACCGTCGCCAAGGACAAGGCGCTGACGAACGTCGTCGCCAAGGGCTCGACCAGGGCGACCGCCGCCTCCGACCACACCGTCAAGGCGGACATCCGCGGTCTGGAGCCGGCCACCGACTACTGGTTCCGCTTCTCGGCCGGCGGCACCGACTCCCCGGTGGCGCGCACCCGCACCGCGCCGGCGGCGGACGCCGCCGTCTCCGGCCTGCGCTTCGGCGTGGTCTCCTGCGCCAACTGGGAGGCGGGTTACTTCTCCGCCTACCGCCACCTCGCGGCCCGCAGCGACCTCGACGCCTGGCTGCACCTCGGCGACTACATCTACGAGTACAAGTCCGGCGAGTACGGAACCCGGGGCAAGGTCGTCCGCCCGCACGCACCGGCGAACGAGATCATCACCCTCGCCGACTACCGGATCCGGCACGCGAAGTACAAGACCGACCCCGACCTGCAGGCGCTGCACCTGAAGGCTCCGGTCATCGCGATCTGGGACGACCACGAGTTCGCCGACAACGCCTGGTCGGGTGGCGCGGTCAACCACACCGAGGGCGCCGAGGGCACCTGGACGGCCCGTCAGGCCGCCGCCAAGCAGGCCTACTTCGAGTGGATGCCGGTCCGCACCGCGGTCGCCGGCACCACCTACCGCCGGCTGCGCTTCGGCAAGCTCGCCGACCTCTCCCTGCTGGACCTGCGCTCCTTCCGCTCCCAGCAGGCCGCCACGGCCAGCGGCTCGGTGGACGACCCGAACCGTACGATCACCGGCCGCGCCCAGCTCGACTGGCTGAAGGCCGGGCTGAAGGCCTCCGACACCAAGTGGCGGCTGGTCGGCAACTCGGTGATGATCTCGCCGTTCTCCTTCGGCTCCCTCTCCGCGGACCTGTTCAAGCCGCTCGCCAAGCTGCTCGGGCTGCCGCAGGAGGGGATCGCCGCCAACACCGACCAGTGGGACGGCTACACGGACGACCGCCGCGAGCTGCTGGACCACCTGCGCTCCAACGCCATCGGCAACACCGTCTTCCTGACCGGTGACATCCACATGGCATGGGCCAACGACGTGCCCGTGGATGCGGGCACCTACCCGCTGTCGGCGTCGGCGGCCACCGAGTTCGTGGTGACCTCGGTGACCTCCGACAACCTCGACGACATCGTGAAGGTCCCCGAGGGCACCGTCTCCGCGATAGCCTCGCCGGTCATCAGGGCCGCCAACCGGCACGTCCACTGGGTGGACACCGACCGCCACGGCTACGGCGTCCTGGACATCACCGCCGACCGTGCGCAGATGGACTACTACGTCCTGTCCGACCGCACGAACGCGAACGCGACCTCCAGCTGGGTGCGTTCGTACCGCACCTCCAGCGGCACACAGAAGGTCGAGCGCACCTACGACCCGGTGTAACCCCCGCTACAGACTGTCGAGGAAGCCGAGCGCCACCCGCCAGGTGGCCTCGGCGGCCTCCTCGTCGTAGTCCGGCAGCTCGGGGTCGGTGTAGAGGTGCCCCGCCCCGGCGTACCGGTAGACCTCCACGTCCGCCCCCGCCCTGCCCATCTGCAGGTACCAGGCGCTCAGCCAGTCGTCCGTCTCGAACGGGTCCGGCTCGGCCACGTGCAGCTGCACCGGCAGTTCGTCCGCCTGCGCGTTCGGCGCGATGTCCGAGGTGCCGTGCAGGAGCAGCAGGCCGCGCGCCTTCTCGTCACCGAGAGCCAGGGTCTGCGCGATGGAGGCGCCGAGCGAGAATCCCGCGTACACGAGCCCCCGCTCCGAGTACGGCGCCGCCGCCAGCACGGCCCGCTTCAGCAGCTCCTCCTTGCCGACGTTCTCCTTGAACTCCATGCCCTGCTCGACCGTGTCGAAGGTGCGCCCCTCGAAGAGGTCCGGGGTCCACACCTCGTGTCCCGCCGCACGCAGCCGATTCGCAGCCTCGCGCACCGCGGGCCTGAGCCCGTAGGTCGAGTGAAAGAGCATGATGTTCATGAGCCCATGGTGCCAGCCGGGCGCACGAACGCCGTACCGCGCCGTACCCCGGTGGGCCGAGAACGAGGGGTTCACGACCCCCGAGCCCGGTTAGACGCGGAGGCATGGAGAACATACTCCGCCCCTTGACCGTGGTCGGCGGTGCGGTGCTGCTTACCCTGGCCCTCGGCTGGGCCACCGACCGCCTGCTGCACAAGGCCGACGAACGAAGTCCCGGAACGCCCCTGTGGGACCTGCTGCGGCGCGGCCGCATCCCCTATCAGCTCCTCCTGTGCGCCGCCCTGCTCAGAGGCTCCTACGACCAGGCGAACCTGCTGGAGCGGCATCAGGTCGGGGTGGGCCGCATCCTGACGCTGGTGCTGATCGGGTCCGCCGCCTGGCTGGTGATCCGGATCGCCGCGGCGATCGTCGAGACCTCCTACAGCCGCTACGCGCGCGCCCACCGGGACGCGGCCCGGGTGCGCCGGGTGCGCACCCAGGTGGAGCTGATCATGCGGGTGGTCTCCGCGGTCGTCATCGTGGTCGCGATCGCCTCCATGCTGCTGACGTTCCCGGCGATGCGCGCGGCCGGTGCCTCGCTGCTGGCTTCCGCCGGCATCCTCGGCATCGTCGCCGGTGTCGCCGCCCAGTCCACCTTGTCGAACCTGTTCGCGGGGCTGCAGATCGCCTTCGGTGACATCGTGCGCATCGGTGACACGGTCGTGCTGGACGGCGAGTGGGGCACCGTCGAGGAGATCACCCTGACCTTCCTGACCGTACGGACCTGGGACGAGCGCCGGATCACCATGCCGGTGTCGTACTTCACCTCCAAACCGTTCGAGAACTGGTCACGGGGCACCCCGCAGATGACGGGCACCGTCACCTGGCACGTCGACCACGGCGCGCCGATCGAGGCGATGCGCGGGAAGCTCCGCGACATCCTGCGCGAGTGCCCGGCCTGGGACGGCCGCGCCTACGGCCTGCAGGTCACGGACACCACCCCGAACACCATCCAGGTCCGCGCCCTGGTGACCGCGAAGGACGCGGACGACATCTGGACGGTGCGGGTCACGGTCCGCGAACAGATGATCACCTGGCTGTCCGCTGACCACCCCTACGCGCTCCCCCGGGTCAACACCTCGGACGCGGCGTCCGCCCCGCGCCACGCCACGTCCCCCGTCAACGGCCCCGTTCCGTACCGCCGTTGACCTGGATGACCTGCGAGGTGATGTGCCCGGCGCCGGTCGAGGCCAGCCAGTGCAGGGTTGCGGCCACGTCCCCGGGTGTGCCGGCCCGGCCGGTCACGGTATCGGCGATGAGCCGCTCCCGCCGTGCCTCGTCCATGGTGTCTCCGAAGAACTCGGTGTCCTCGATGTACCCGGGCGCCACCACGTTCACGGTGATGCCGCGCGGCCCCAGCTCACGGGCCAGGTCGTGGGCGTACGGATGCAGTCCCGCCTTGGCCGCCGCGTACGCGCCGCTGCCCGAGCCCCGGTAGGCGGCGATGGAACTGAGGAAGAGCACCCGGCCGCCGGGTTCGGCGAGCCGGCTCTTCAGGGCTTCGGTGAGGAGAGCCGCGGTGAGGAGGTTCAGCCGGAAGTTGACGGTCCAGTTGTGGTGCACCCGGTCGAGGGGGTCGTCGCCGCCGGCCGGTGGCTCCAGGTGCCCTGCGCCGCCCGCGCTGTGCACGAGCACGTCGACGGTGCCGAGTTCCTCGGCGACGAACCGGGCGACGCCGCGCACGTCACCGGGTTCGGTGAGATCCGCCGCGCAGGTGAGCGCCCCGGGCACGCCGGCCTTCTCCAGCACCTCCGCGCGCCGCCCCAGCAGCAGCACCTGATCCCCGTCCGCCGCAAAGGCCCGCGCCGTAGCAAGCCCGATGCCCGTACCGCCACCACTGATCACGATGTTGCGAGTCATGATCCGAGAGTACGGACGACCGCGTGTGAAGGCCTGCGGTCATCCACAACTCCGGTCGGCTTGTATGAGAAGTAACCCTGGAGTCAGGAAACAGGTGCCGCACGGGTGGTGGGGAGAGATCTCAGCGCAGGCTCCGCACATCGAGATGCCGCAGCACCCGATCCACAATCTCCGGATCAGCCCCCGGCTCACTCCGCGCGGCCAACACCTCATGCCGAGCCGCACTCAACATCTCCCCCTGAATCCGCCTCACCCGCTTCACCCGGCGCTCCCGCTGCTGATGCGCCTCCCGCCGCTCCGCCTCCCCCATGTCCGGGCTGATCCGGATCCCGATGTCGAAGGCCCGCCGCAACATCTGCTCCGCCAGCTCCTCCGGCAACTCCTCCACCTGCTCGATCTCCCGCAGCCTGCGCCTGGCGGCCTTTGTGGCCCGTCGCGCCAGCTCCTCCTCGAACTCCGTCTCCCGCTCGGAGTCGGCGCGCACCCCGAGCCGCTTCACCAGCCAGGGCAGCGTCAGCCCCTGCAGCACGAGCGTGGCGATGATCACCCCGAAGGCGATGAAGATGATCTCGTCGCGCTCGGGAAAGGGAGATCCGTCGTCCGTCCTGAGCGGGATCGCCAGCGCCAGCGCCACCGAGGCCACACCGCGCATCCCGGACCACCACATCACCACGGTCTCCCGCCAGCTCACCGGGATGTCCTCGTCGTAGTCCCGCCGGGCGTGCAGCCGCTTGGTCAGCCAGGTCGCGGGCATCAGCCACAGCAGCCGTACGAGGACGACCACGCCGACGATGATGGCGGCCCAGCCGAGCAACTCGCCCCAGCGCCCGGTCGCCGTCCTGATCGCGTTGTGCAGTTCGAGGCCGATCAGCCCGAAGGCGACGCCGGTGACGAGCGTGTCGACGATGTCCCAGAAGGTGTACCCGGCCAGCCGGGTCATCACGTCGTCGGCGTCGGTGGCGTACTCGGCGAGGAAGAGGGCCGTGGTGAGCACGGCGAGCACCCCGGACCCCTGCAGCTCCTCCGCGAGCACATAGGAGGCGTACGGCACCAGTAGGGTCATCCCGATCTGCAGGGTGGGGTCGCCGAGCAGGTCCATCAGCTTGTTGGCGCCCCAGCCGAGCACCAGCCCCACCACTACCGCGACCACGGCCGACAGAACCAAGTCGAGACCGGCGTGCCAGGCCGAGAACTCCCCGCTCACGGCGGCGGCGATCGCCACGTGGTAGAGCACGATGGCCGTGACGTCGTTGAAGAGCCCCTCGCCCTCCAGGATCGACACCAGGCGGCGCGGCAGCCCGAGCTGCCCGGCGACGGCGGTGGCCGCGACCGGGTCGGGCGGGGCGATCAAAGCGCCCAGCGCGACGGCGGCGGCGACCGGCAGGCCGGGGACGATCTCGTGGGCGACGGCGGCCACACAGATCGTCGTCACGAACACCAGGGCGACGGCCAGCAGGAAGATCGGCCGCTTGTTCGCGGCGAACTGCCGCCACGAGGTCCGTCGTACGGCGGCGTAGAGGAGCGGCGGCAGCAGTCCGGGCAGGATCAGCTCCGGCGGGATCTCGACGTCGGGCACGAAGTCGGCCACTGCGAGGAACCCGCCGAGCACCGTCATCAGCACCGGTGCCGGCAGCCCGAACCGGTCGCCGACCGGGACACTCACCAGGGCCCCGAGCAGCACCACGAACAACAGAGCCAACTGATCCACGGCCGGCGCTCCGGGAGTCGACGATCACACAGCGGGCGTCCAGCCTGCCACGGCCCCCTGCCCGCCGGCCGGTACGGCGCCCTCGGCTACAGGACGCGCCGCATCGCCCGGTGCGGGATGCCGGCGTCCGGGAACTCCGGGCCGTACGCCTCGTACCCGAGCCGCTCGTAGAAGCCCAGTGCCTGGGTCTGCGCGTGCAGGTCCACCGCTGCCAGGCCACGCGCGCGTGCCGCGTCCTCGATGGCCCGCACCAGGGCCACACCGACGCCCAGCCCACGCGCCGCGCGGGCGACGGCGAGCCGTCCCAGGGAGCCCACCGAGGCGTCCCCGCCGGTCTTCCCCGCGGCCGCCTCGCCGTGCAGCAGGCGCCCGGTGCCGAGCGGCACGCCGTCCTCGCGGGCGGCCAGCACATGCACGGCCGCGGCGTCGTACGCGTCGTACTCGATCTCCTGCGGAACGCCCTGCTCGACGACGAAGACCTCCTTGCGCACCGCGAAGCAGGCCTCGCGGTCGGCGGGGTCCTCGGCGATCCGGACGGTGTACGGCGCGCTCACCCGTACGTCTCCTCGCGGACCTGGTCGAGGGCGTTCTGCAGGTCCTCCGGGTAGTCGCACGCGAACTCCACCCACTGACCGTCGCCGGGGTGCTCGAAGCCGAGCCGTACGGCGTGCAGCCACTGGCGGGTCAGGTGCAGCCGCTTGGCGAGGGTCGGGTCGGCACCGTAGGTGAGGTCGCCGACGCAGGGGTGGCGGTGAGCGGACATGTGGACGCGGATCTGGTGGGTGCGGCCGGTCTCCAGCTTCACGTCGAGCAGGGAGGCGGCGCGGAAGGCCTCGATGAGGTCGTAGTGGGTCACGGAGGGCTTGCCTTCGGCCGTGACCGCCCACTTGTAGTCGTGGTTCGGGTGCCGGCCGACCGGGGCGTCGATCGTGCCGCTCGTCGGGTCCGGGTGGCCCTGGACCAGGGTGTGGTAGCGCTTGTCGACCGTGCGCTCCTTGAACTGGCGCTTGAGCGACGTGTACGCGTACTCGGACTTCGCGACCACCATCAGACCGGAGGTACCGACGTCCAGGCGGTGCACGATGCCCTGGCGCTCGGCGGCGCCGGAGGTGGAGATCCGGTACCCGGCGGCGGCGAGGCCGCCGATGACGGTCGGGCCGCTCCAGCCCGGCGAGGGGTGCGCGGCCACGCCGACCGGCTTGACGATCACGACCACGTCATCGTCGTCGTGCACGATCTCCATGCCCTCGACCGGCTCGGCGACCACCTGCACGGGCGCGGGCGCCTGGGGCATCTCGACCTCGAGCCAGGCACCTCCGCTCACCCGCTCCGACTTGCCGACCACAGTGCCGTCGACCTGCACCTTGCCTGCCGCGGCCAGCTCGGCCGCCTTCGTACGGGAGAAGCCGAACATGCGGGAGATGGCGGCGTCGACGCGCTCACCCTCCAGGCCGTCGGGCACGGGCAGGGTACGGATCTCGGGAATCGTGCTCACCCGTCGAGTATGCCGGACAGGTCCGACGGCCCCGAACAAGCCTGTGGACAACGGCCCCGCCAAGGGGCCGGTCTCAGTCCTTGTGGACGGTGCCGTCCGGGTCCAGACCGCGGAAGGACAGCAGCACGATCAGGATGCCGCCGCACACGATCGCCGAGTCGGCGAGGTTGAACACCGCGAAGCCCTTGGGCGCGATGAAGTCCACGACCTCGCCCTGGAAGATCCCGGGCGCCCGGAAGATCCGGTCGGTGAGGTTACCGAGCGCGCCGCCGAGCAGCAGCCCGAGCGCGATCGCCCAGGGGAAGCTGTAGAGCTTGCGCGCCAGGCGAATGATCACCACGATCACGGCGGCCGCGATCAGCGTGAAGATGATCGTGAAGGCCGCGCCGAAGCCGAAGGCCGCGCCCGGGTTGCGGATGGCGTGCAGCTCCAGCAGGTCCCCGATCACCTCGATCGGAGCATGGTGCTCCAGCTTCGCGACCACCAGCATCTTGCTGATCAGGTCGAGGGCGTACGCGAACCCGGCCACCGCGAACAGCACGGCGATCCGGCGCCCGCGCCCGGTCCGCTGCCCCGCCGCCGCCTGCTGCTCACCCGCTCCGGCCGCCACCGTCCGCTCGTCGCTGTCGTCCGGGGTGTCCGGCGTACCGATGATGCGTTCCGCCTCTGCCACGTGAGTCCCTCAACCTAGGTGCCTGACTGAGGACGAGAGTACGACACGCTCCGGCGGGCTCTCGTACTCAGGAGCGGCGTTCCTGCTTCTGCTTGCACTCCACGCACAGGGTGGCCCTCGGGAACGCCTGCATGCGGGCCTTGCCGATGGGGTTGCCGCAGTTCTCGCACAGGCCGTAGGTGCCCGCGTCGAGCCGTTCCAGGGCGCGCTCGGTCTGGATCAGCATCTCGCGCGCGTTGGCGGCCAGCGCCAGCTCGTGCTCGCGCGTGATGTTCTTGGTGCCGGTGTCGGCCTGGTCGTCGCCCGCGCCGTCGCCGGAGTCCCGCATCAGGCCCGCGAGGGAGGTCTCGGAGCTGCTGATCTCGGTCCGCAGCCGCTCCGCCTCGGACAGCAGCTCGGCGCGGGCCTCCGCGACCTCCTCCGGCGTCCAGGGGTCCTCACCGGGGCGCACCGCCAGCTCGCCGGGCTCCACCGCAGCGACCCGTGCCTTCGGGACGCCGGTCTGCTGCGCCGTGGCCGTGCCAGGAGTCTTCTTCGCAACCACTGTGGTGGCTCCCGTCTGCTTCGCGGCCCGCGCCGCGCCCGCTTTCTTGGCCGTGCTCTTCTCGGCCGCCCCCGTGGAGACGTGCTCTGCGGCCGCCTTCCCCTCGGCTGCCTTCTTCCTGCCCGCCTTCGTGGCAGCCGCCCCTTCGGAGGCTCCCCGTTTCCCAGCCGACTTCTTCGCAGCCGCCCCCTCGGAGGCCGCCTTCCTCGCCGCCGGCTTCTCGGCGGCCGTCTCGGCCACGGCGGCCTTCTCGGCGTCTGTCCTCACAGAGGCCGTCTTCGTGCGGGCCACCTTCTTCGTGCCGACCGCCTCCTCGGCGACCCCCGCTTTGGCCACGGCCTTCTTGGCCGCCGCCTTCTTGCCCGCCGCCTTCTTGGCGGTCACCTTCTTGGCGGTCACCTTCGCAACCGCGTCCTGGGTGGCCACGTCCCTCGCAACCGCGTCCTTGGTCGCCGCGTCCTTCGCGGCTGCCGCCTTCCTGGCCGTCACCTTCGTCGCCGCAGCCTTCTCCACCACGGCCTCCTCGGCCACCGCCTTCGTGGCCTTCGACTTCGAAACCGGCGCCTTCTCGATGGCACGCTTCGCGCCGCCCTCCAGGGCCGCTGTCTTCTTCGTGGCTCCCTTGGCCCTGGCCGCCGTCCTCTGCTCGGCCTCCTCGGCCGTATGCGTGGTCTTCTTGCCGCCGGCTCCCTTGGCCTCGCCGCCGGAGGCAGCCGTACGGCCGGCCGCGCCCCTGGAGCGGCCGGTCGCCGGCTGCTGTACGGCGGTCTTCTTCGCCACCATGGCCGCGGCCCCTTCATATATTGTGATCTTGCTCGCGAACCGTGCTGGGACGATAAATCGACTTGAGTCCCGCGGCAACGGGGCACACCGCCCGATTCGCCCGCCCGCACCCCCCACGCAGCGGACCTGCATCCGTTGTGCCCAGCTCCCCGCCGGGTAATCCGCCGAGCCGCACGGGCCCGGACACGGGCGCCCCTCCCCTGGCCATTCGGGTCATCGCCTCCAGGCGCGGCCGAGCACCCGCACCGGCACGAAAACCGGTCGGCCGCTGTCCGCGCGGCGCCGTACACTGGGCGGAGCGAAAAGCGTGGATGGGGACGAGTAGCGGCGTACGCAGCCCAGAGCGACCCGGGGACGGTGTGAGCCCGGGGGCGAGCGCGACGTGAAGATCACCCCGGAGCCGCCGGAAGAAAGCCGTGGAGACCCCCTCGCGGCGAGTAGAGCCGGCTTCGCGACCCCAATGAGGGGGCTCACCGGCGCGTACGGCGCGGCGGAGGGTCAAGGAGGGTGGTACCGCGGGAGCGCGCCGCACACGGCGTAGCAGGAATGAAGGCTCTCGTCCCTCCGACGGAAGGCAGCAAGTCCGTTGGAGGATGCTCGCAGATGACAGCGCCGACGTACCGCCAGGTGCCCGCACAGGTCGACCTGCCCGCGCTTGAGCACGCCGTGCTCGACTTCTGGCGCGACCAGAAGATCTTCGCCAAGAGCCTGGAGCAGTCCGAGGGCCGCCCCGAGTGGGTGTTCTACGAGGGCCCGCCCACCGCGAACGGCATGCCCGGCGCCCACCACATCGAGGCGCGCGTCTTCAAGGACGTCTTCCCCCGTTTCCGCACCATGCGGGGCTATCACGTGGCCCGCAAGGCCGGCTGGGACTGCCACGGCCTCCCGGTGGAGCTGGCGGTCGAGAAGGAGCTGGGCTTCTCCGGCAAGCAGGACATCGAGGCGTACGGCATCGCCGCGTTCAACGCCAAGTGCCGTGAGTCGGTGACCCGGCACACCGACGCCTTCTCCGAGCTGACGACCCGCATGGGCTACTGGGTCGACCTGGACGACGCCTACCGGACCATGGACCCCGAGTACGTGGAGTCGGTCTGGTGGTCACTGAAGGAGATCTTCGACAAGGGCCTGCTGGTCCAGGACCACCGCGTCGCCCCCTGGTGCCCGCGCTGCGGCACCGGTCTGTCCGACCACGAGCTGGCACAGGGCTACGAGACGGTCGTGGACCCGTCCGTGTACGTGCGCTTCCCGCTCACCTCCGGTCCGCTGGCCGGCCAGGCCGCGCTCGTGGTGTGGACGACGACCCCCTGGACGCTGGTGTCCAACACGGCGGTCGCCGCGCACCCGGAGGTCACCTACGTCGTCGCGACGAACGGCGAGGAGAAGCTCGTCGTCGCCGAGCCGCTCGTCGCCAAGGCGCTCGGCGAGGGCTGGGAGACCACCGGCGAGAGCTTCACGGGCGCCGAGATGGAGCGCTGGACCTACCAGCGTCCGTTCGAGCTGGTGGAGTTCCCGGAGCCGGCGCACTACGTGGTGAACGCCGACTACGTGACCACCGAGGACGGCACGGGTCTGGTCCACCAGTCGCCCGCCTTCGGTGAGGACGACCTCAGGGTCTGCCGGTCCTACGGCCTGCCCGTGGTCAACCCGGTCCGCCCCGACGGCACGTTCGAGGAGGACGTCCCGCTGGTCGGCGGCGTCTTCTTCAAGAAGGCGGACGAGAAGCTCACCGAGGACCTCCAGCAGCGCGGTCTGCTCTTCAAGCACATCCCGTACGAGCACAGCTACCCGCACTGCTGGCGCTGCCACACCGCGCTGCTCTACTACGCACAGCCCTCCTGGTACATCCGCACCACGGCGATCAAGGACCGCCTGATCCAGGAGAACGAGCAGACCAACTGGTTCCCGGAGACGGTCAAGCACGGCCGGTTCGGCGACTGGCTGAACAACAACATCGACTGGGCACTGTCCCGCAACCGCTACTGGGGCACCCCGCTGCCGATCTGGCGCTGCGAGGACGACCACCTCACCTGCGTCGGCTCCCGCGCGGAGCTGACCGTGCTGACCGGCACCGACCAGACCGGCCTGGACCCGCACCGCCCGTACATCGACGACGTCACGTTCGCGTGCCGTCACGACGGCTGCGGCAAGACCGCCACGCGCGTGCCCGAGGTGATCGACGCCTGGTACGACTCGGGCTCGATGCCGTTCGCGCAGTGGGGATACCCGTACAAGAACAAGGAGCTGTTCGAGAGCCGGTACCCGGCGCAGTTCATCTCCGAGGCGATCGACCAGACGCGCGGGTGGTTCTACACCCTCATGGCGGTCGGCACTCTCGTCTTCGACAAGTCGTCGTACGAGAACGTCGTCTGCCTCGGCCACATCCTCGCCGAGGACGGCCGCAAGATGTCCAAGCACCTGGGCAACACCCTGGACCCGATCCCGCTCATGGACCGGCACGGCGCGGACGCGGTGCGCTGGTTCATGGCGGCCGGCGGTTCCCCGTGGGCGGCCCGCCGGGTCGGCCACGGCACCATCCAGGAGGTCGTCCGCAAGACGCTCCTCACATACTGGAACACGGTGGCCTTCCAGGCTCTGTACGCCCGTACGTCGAACTGGGCGCCGTCCGCGGCCGACCCGGCCCCGGCCGACCGCCCGCTCCTGGACCGCTGGCTGCTGTCCGAGCTGCACGCGCTCACCGACCAGGTGACCCAGGCGCTGGAGGCGTACGACACCCAGCGCGCCGGCAAGCTGCTCTCCGCGTTCGTCGACGACCTGTCCAACTGGTACGTCCGGCGCTCGCGCCGCCGCTTCTGGCAGGGCGACAAGGCCGCGCTGCGTACGCTGCACGAGGTGCTGGAGACGGTCACGAAGCTGCTGGCCCCGATCACCCCGTTCATCACCGAGCGGGTGTGGCAGGACCTGGTCGTGCCGGTGACCCCGGGTGCCCCGGACTCGGTCCACCTGGCCTCCTGGCCGGAGGCGGACCTCGGCGCCATCAATCCTGACCTGTCGAAGCAGATGGTCCTGGTCCGCCGGCTGGTGGAGCTGGGCCGTGCCACGCGCGCGGAGTCGGGCGTCAAGACGCGCCAGCCGCTGTCCCGTGCCCTCATCGCCGCCACCGGCTTCGAGGCCCTGGACCCGGAGCTGCACGTCCAGATCACCGAGGAGCTGAACGTCACCTCGCTGGCGTCCCTGGCCGAGGTCGGCGGCTCCCTGGTGGACACGACCGCCAAGGCCAACTTCCGAGCCCTGGGCAAGCGGTTCGGCAAGCGGGTGCAGGACGTGGCCAAGGCGATCGCCGCGGCCGACGCCGCCGCGCTGTCGCTGGGCCTGCGCGAGGGCACGGCGTCGGTGGAGGTCGACGGGGAGACGGTCGCCCTCGCCCCGGACGAGGTGATCATCACCGAGACCCCGCGTGAGGGCTGGTCGGTGGCCTCCGACTCGGGTGCCACGGTGGCGCTGGACCTGGAGATCACGGAGGAGCTGCGGCAGGCGGGTCTGGCCCGTGACGCGATCCGGCTGATCCAGGAAGCCCGCAAGAACAGCGGCTTGGACGTCGCCGACCGCATCGCGCTGCGCTGGACCTCCACGGACGCCGCGGTCGTCGCGGCGCTCACGGAGCATGCCGAACTGATCGCCGACGAAGTCCTGTCGACCGACTTCGCCCAGGGCGAGGCCGACGGCACGTACGGCGATGCCTTCACCGACGAGGGCCTGTCGCTGGTGTTCCGCCTGCGCAAGGCGTAAGCACCGACCGTTCGAGAAGGGCCCGGCCGTCCGCTGTGGAGGTCGGGCCCTTCTCGCATGTGCGGGTGGGTGCAGTCGACGTCCGCGGCTCTGCGCGCGCCTGAAGTACTCACCGCACCCGACACTGCCCCCTCAACACGCGTAAAAAGGGCGGGGCCCCGGATCGAAATCCGGGGCCCCGCCCTGAACGCTGCCGACGCCGTTGTCGTACTAGTGTCCGCGGCCCGTCAGTTGTCGTCCTCGTCGATCAGGAACCCGCGCATCGGCGAGGGCGCCTGGCCCATCGGGGACGGACCCTGCGGACGGACCGGAGCCATGGGCTGGGTCATCGCGGGGGTCATCTGCTGCTGGCCACCGTAGGACGGGGCGGACGGCGCAGGGCCGCCGCCCATCGTCTGGTTGCCACCGTAGGACGGGGCACCCGCGCCGGCCGGAGCCATGGAGGGCGCCGGGGACGGCGGGAGGGACGCGGCGGCCGGGGTCCGCGGCGGAGCCAGGGAGTCGTCGGCCTGTGTCTCCAGCTGGCGCAGCTGCGACTCCAGGTACGACTTCAGACGCGTGCGGTACTCGCGCTCGAAGCCGCGCAGGTCCTCGACCTTGCGCTCCAGCGTGGCGCGCGCGGACTCCAGGGAGCCCATGGCGACGCGGTGCTTCTCCTGCGCGTCCCGCTCGAGAGCGTCGGCCTTGGCACGTGCGTCACGCTCCAGACCCTCGGCGCGGCTGCGGGCCTCGCCGACGATCTTGTTGGCCTCGGAGCGGGCCTCGGCGATCGCCTGGTCGGCGGTCTGCTGAGCCAGCGAGAGGACTCGGGCGGCGCTGTCGCCACCAGGGCCCTGACCGGGGCCGCCCATCGGACCGCCCATGGGGCCGCCCATCGGGCCACCCATCTGCTGCGGCATGGGCGGCTGACCGCCCATGGGGCCCTGACCCATCGGACCCTGACCCATCGGACCCTGGCCCATCGGACCCTGGCCCATCGGACCGGGACCCTGCGGGCCGCCCTGCCCGCCGGGCCCGGCGGGCAGCTGCGGGGCGCCGCTCGGCAGCTGGGGCGGGCCACCCATGGGGCCACCCATCTGCTGCTGCGGCGGGCCCGATATGCCGGCGGGCACCGGAGCGCCGGGACCTCGCATCCCCTGCTGAGGCATTCCCTGCGGCGGCATGCCCTGCTGAGGCATGCCCTGCTGGTCCTGCTCCGGAGGCTTGCGCATGTTCTGCTGATTCTGGGCAGCCGCACGCGTGGCCGCGGCCAGCTTGGCGCGCAGGTCCTCGTTCTCCCGGAGCAGACGGGTCAGTTCGGCTTCGACCTCGTCGAGGAAGGCATCGACCTCGTCCTCGTCATAGCCTTCTCGGAGGCGGACGGTCGTGAACTGCTTGTTCCGCACGTCCTCGGGGGTCAACGGCATCTCTTCACCTCAACGTAGTCATCGGCAGTCGGCAAGACCGTATCGTCCGCCCTCATCACAGGAAGCTCCGCGCAACGGCGATGAGGATATAGACGATGATCATCAGTACGAAGAAGGACAGGTCGAGCGCCACGCCCCCGAGACGCAGCGGCGGAATGAACCGCCGCAGAAGCTTCAGCGGTGGATCGGTGACAGTGTAGGTGGCCTCCAGGACGACCACCATCGCCTTGCCGGGTTGCCACGAGCGGGCGAACTGGAAGACGTAGTCCATGACCAGCCGGAAAATCAGCACGACGAGGAACACCATCAGCGCGATGTAGATCACCTGCGCGAACACGCTCATGGCCTGGCTTTCCCTCTCCCCTGTCCCATGCTTCTTTCCGGTGGTACGTCTCAGCTCTGGTTGAAGAACCCGCCCTCTGCGATGCGGGCCTTGTCCTCCGCCGTGACATCGACGTTAGCAGGAGACAACAGGAACACCTTCTGCGTCACCCGCTCGATACTGCCGTGAAGACCAAACACCAAACCAGCCGCAAAGTCGACAAGTCGCTTCGCATCTGTGTCGTCCATCTCAGTCAGATTCATGATCACCGGAGTGCCCTCGCGGAAGTGTTCCCCGATGGTACGGGCCTCGTTGTAGGTCCGGGGGTGAAGCGTGGTGATCCGGTACGGCTCTCGTTCAGACACGACCTTGGGCATGATCACCGGTGCGTTCTTCTCCAGGGACTGACGTTCTTGTGTGATGGATGCCACGGGCGCGATGCGCGCCGGACGCCCGGATTCCGCGGCGAGCGAAGTCGAACGGGCCACGGGTTCGCGCGGCGCGGGCGGTTGCACGATTCGCACCTCTTCGTCCCTTTGGGACTGATGTGCGGCGTGTGACTGGTGTGACGATTCGTGCCGTCGGTGGTCCCGCTCGGGCTCCGGGTCCAGCTCGGGCTCGAAGTCGTCGTCGGGGTCGAATCCGCGGCCGTCGTACCCATCGTCCTCCACGAGGCCGAGGTAGACCGCCATCTTGCGCATCGCGCCGGCCATGCTCTGAGTCCTCCGCTCTGTGGTGGATCGACTGACGACTGCCAAGTGCCCGCGATCCACGAGGTCGTTGCGCCCGCCTTGTACAGGCACTGACCATATTTTCTGCTGTGGTCCGACTTCCTGGCGACGTTACCCGAGCCTGGGGCGGACTCCGAGTACCGCGGTGCCGACGCGCACATGTGTCGCCCCGGCGGCCACGGCCTGTTCGAGGTCCGCACTCATCCCTGCCGACACCATGGTTGCAGCCGGATGGGCCCGGCGCAGGTCAGTCGACAAATCCATGAGCCGCTCGAATGCCGCCTGTTCGTGCCCCGCGTACTCCCCGGCGAGCGGGGCGACGGTCATCAGTCCGTCGAGCCGCAGTCCCGGAGCCTGCGCCACGATCCCGGCCAACTCTTCGATTCCGCCGGGCGCTACGCCACCGCGCTCGCCCCGCTCGCTTTCACCGGCGTCGAGCGCGACCTGGATGAGACACCCGACCTCGCGCTCCGCCCGGACGGCCTCGTTGGACAGCGCCGTGACGAGTCGCGCACGGTCCACGGACTGCACCACATCCGCGTAACCGACCACGGAACGCACTTTGTTGGTCTGCAATTGACCGACAAAATGCCATTTGAGGGGCAGATCCGCGCAAGCGGCGGCCTTCGGGGCCGCGTCCTGGTCTCGGTTCTCGGCGACATGGCGCACACCGAGTTCCGACAAAATCCGCACATCGCTCGCCGGGTAGGTCTTGGTGACCACGATCAGGGTCACCTCCTCCCGCTTGCGCCCCGCCGCCGCACACGCGGCGGCGATGCGCCGTTCCACATTCGCCAGGTTTGCGGCGAGTTCGGTCTTACGGTCCGTCATGCCCCATCAGTCCAGCCAGACATAGCTCGCGAGCCGCCCGGTGGTGCGGTCGCGGCGGTACGAGAAGTGGTCGCCCGACTCCAGCGTGCACACCGGCGAGTGCGCCCGGTCGCACACCCCGAGCCGGCCGAGCTGCGCATGCACTCCGGCGCTCACGTCGACCGCGGGCGTACCCCAGCTCGTTTCGGCGTGCGCGGCCGGCTCGACGGCGGCCACGTCGGCGCGCATCTGCTCCGGCACTTCGTAGCACCGGCCGCAGACGGCCGGTCCGGTGCGGGCGACGATCCGGCCCGCCTCGGCGCCGAGTTCGGTCATGGCCCGTACGGCGGCGGCGACGACCCCCTTGACCATCCCCGGCCGCCCCGCGTGCGCCGCGGCGACGATCCCGGCGGCGGGGTCGGCCAGCAGAACCGGTACGCAGTCGGCGGTGAGGACGGCGAGGGCGAGTCCCCGGCGGGCGGTGACGATCGCGTCGACCTCCGGTACGGGCCGGTCGTCCCACGGTTCGTCCACGACGACCACGTCGGCGCCGTGCACCTGGTTCATCCAGACGACCCGGTCCGCGTCCAGCCCGAGCGACTTCGCCGCCAGCTCCCGGTTGGCCCGTACCGATCCGGGATCGTCGCCGACCGCACCGCCGAGGTTGAGCTCCTCATACGGAGCGGCGCTCACCCCGCCCCACCGGTCGGTGAAGGCGAAGTGCGCGCCGCTCACGCTCTCGCGCTGTCCTATCACTTCAGGAAGTCCGGGACATCCAGTTCCTCGGCCGCGCTGTCCGCGTAGGTCCGCGACGACGGGACCGGCGGGGCGGCCGGGACGTCGGCCACCGGCTCGGGCGCCGGCTCCGGCTCCTCCTTCGGGGTCACGCTGCCGAGCGAGCCGAAGGACGGGCGGCTCTCCGGCTGCCGCACCGGAGCGGGCTCCTCACGGCGGGGCGCGGACGAGGCGGAGGCCGAGCCGAGGACGTTGTCCCGGCGGGCCGGGGGCTGGCCGCCGTCGAAGCCGGCCGCGATCACGGTGACCCGGACCTCGTCGCCGAGGGCGTCGTCGATGACGGCGCCGAAGATGATGTTGGCTTCGGGGTGTGCGGCCTCGCTGACCAGCTGGGCCGCCTCGTTGATCTCGAACAGACCGAGGTCGGAACCGCCGGAGATGGAGAGCAGGACGCCCCGGGCGCCGTCGATGGACGCCTCCAGCAGCGGCGAGGAGATCGCCATCTCGGCCGCGGCCACCGCACGGTCGTCACCGCGGGCCGAGCCGATGCCCATGAGGGCCGAACCGGCCTCGGACATGACCGACTTCACGTCGGCGAAGTCGAGGTTGATCAGGCCGGGCGTGGTGATGAGGTCGGTGATGCCCTGGACACCGGAGAGCAGGACCTGGTCGGCCGACTTGAAGGCGTCGAGGACCGAGACCTGGCGGTCCGAGATGGACAGCAGCCGGTCGTTCGGGATGACGATGAGGGTGTCGACCTCTTCACGCAGCTCCGCGATGCCGTCCTCGGCCTGGTTCGCGCGGCGTCGTCCCTCGAAGGTGAACGGGCGCGTCACCACGCCGATGGTGAGGGCGCCCAGGGAGCGTGCGATGTTGGCCACGACGGGTGCGCCGCCGGTGCCGGTGCCGCCGCCTTCACCGGCCGTCACGAAGACCATGTCGGCCCCCTTGAGGACCTCCTCGATCTCCTCGCGGTGGTCCTCGGCGGCCTTGCGGCCGACGGCCGGGTTGGCTCCGGCGCCGAGTCCACGGGTGAGTTCGCGGCCGACGTCGAGCTTGACGTCGGCGTCGCTCATCAACAGCGCCTGTGCGTCGGTGTTGATGGCAATGAACTCGACGCCCTTGAGTCCGACCTCGATCATCCGGTTGATGGCATTGACACCACCGCCGCCGACACCGATGACCTTGATGACTGCGAGGTAGTTCTGCGGTGCTGCCACGTCGAAGGCCTCTCGCCTCGAATTACGTTGTCGCCTCCGAGCGGTTCCCCGCACCGGGACGACGGATGCCGAATGGGACGGTCCGAACGCCGACCCGAACCCTAACCCTGAAGTTTAGGGTTACCAGTGTGTCTGTTCCCTGGAGTCTTCTGAACAGGACACTAAGTCGACAAGTGGCGCCCGTTCAACGAACACGCCGAACCTCCCGTTTTTCTTTTCACCCTATGTGATCAGCCGTAGCAGTGCCCAACCAGGGTGCTGGCCTGCGCTGATGTGCGTCAACTCCCCGATGACGCAGGGGCGGTGGGGACGCTGACGTCGAAGTGCCGGGCGCCGGGAGCTGCTTTCATGAGTGCTGTGAGGGCTCGTGCCTTGGCGCGGCCGTTCTCGCTGCTGCCCCACCCCACCACGCGGCCGTCGGCCAACTCCAGGGAGATGGCGTCGAAGGAGCGGACTTGGACGGTCCGGGTGTCCCGGGCGACCGCGGCCGGCAGATCGCCGGCGACCCGGACCGCCTCCCGCACCAGCCGGTCGGTGCCGAAGCGCCGGAAGCTCGCGGCACCGGAACCCGACCGAGAAGCGGTCAATTCCAGTGCCGGAACGCCTTTCGGCGCCTGCGAAACCGTAGCGAAACGGACGCCTTCGTCGTCGACTTCGATGAAGTTCCCGGCTTTCCGGACGAGCAGCACCGGCGTGCGCTCGGTCACTTTCAGGCCGATTCCATGGGGCCAGGAACGCACGACATCAACAGTGTCAATTCGGGGCAATTTCCGACGGAGTCGGGCTTCGATGCCCTCCGTGTCGACGGAAACCAGCGGTGCGCCGACCGGAACGGAGGCGGCCTCGCGTACGTCGGCGGGGGTCAGTACCAAGGTGCCGGAGACCGAGACGCGCTCCACGCGCGTCCAGGCGGAGCCGTACAACACCCAAACGGAACCGGCTCCGAGGAGTACCAGGACGACACCCAGAATGACGATCGTACGAAGGCGGGGTTTCCTCAACCGCCGCGCGGGCGGCGGGCCGGACGACTCCTGCTGGCGTTCACCGCGCTCGGCGGTCGTCGGTCCGGCCACGCTCACTGCCCTTTCGTCATACGGTCCTAACGGCGCGAGGCGATCGCCTCGTACACCATGCCGACGAGCAGCTCGTCGGCGTCCCGGCGGCCGAACTCGCCGGCGGCGCGGGACATCTCGTACAGCCGGTGCGGGTCGGCGAGCACGGGCAGGACGTTCTGCTGCACCCACTCGGGCGTGAGTTCCGCGTCGTCGACGAGGAGCCCGCCGCCGGCCTTGACCACCGGCTGGGCGTTCAGCCGCTGTTCGCCGTTGCCGATGGGCAGCGGGACGTAGGCGGCCGGGAGCCCGACGGCGGAGAGTTCGGCGACGGTCATCGCGCCCGCGCGGCAGAGCATCATGTCGGCCGCGGCGTACGCGAGGTCCATCCGGTCCAGGTAACCTACCGGGATGTAGGGGGGCATTCCCGGCATCTGGTGCACCTGCGGCAGTTCGTTCTTCGGGCCGACCGCGTGCAGGATCTGGATCCCGGCCTGCTGGAGCCACGGGGCGACCTGCTGGACCACCTCGTTGAGGCGGCGGGCACCCTGGGAGCCGCCGGAGACGAGCAGCGTGGGCAGGTTCGGGTCGAGGCCGAAGCGGGCGCGGGCCTCGGGCCGGACGGCGGCGCGGTCCAGGGTGGCGATGGAGCGGCGCAGCGGGATGCCGATGTAGCGGGCGTCGCGCAGCTTGCTGTCCGGGGTGGAGACCGCGACCCGGGCCGCGTACCGCGAGCCGATCTTGTTGGCCAGGCCGGGCCGCGCGTTGGCCTCGTGGATCACGATCGGCACGCCGAGGCGCTTGGCGGCGAGGTAGCCGGGCAGGGCGACGTAGCCGCCGAAACCGACCACGGCGTCCGCCTTGGTGCGCTCCAGGATCTGCTCCGCGGCCTTGATCGTGCCGCGCAGCCGGCCCGGGACGGTGATCAGCTCGGGCGTGGGTTTGCGGGGCAGCGGCACCGCGGGGATCAGCGCCAGCTCGTAGCCGCGCTCGGGAACGAGCCGGGTCTCAAGGCCTCGCTCCGTGCCCAGGGCCGTGATCCCCACGGTCGGGTCCTGCCTCCGCAGGGCGTCCGCGAGGGCGAGCGCGGGCTCGATGTGGCCGGCGGTCCCCCCACCAGCGAGTACGACATGCACCGAAATTCACCGCTCTCCGGACGAGCGCGCCGCCGAGGCGCGCCGTCGCATCGTGTTCCATCTCCGAGGCCCCCGCTCGGCACCGGGACCTCCAGCCCGCTTTCTACCAAACCGAGGTTGCCGCATCGCAAGCGCCGCCCGCGCAGCGGGCTCGTCGCGCGCGAAGGCGATCAGCAACCCGATGGCGAACATGGTCGGCAGCAGGGCGGACCCTCCGTAGGAGAACAGCGGGAGGGGGACGCCGGCGATCGGCAGCAGGCCGAGCACCGCACCGATGTTGATCACCGCCTGGGCGGTGATCCAGGTGGTCACACCTCCCGCGGCGTACCTCACGAAGGGGTCCTCCGTGCGTCCGGCCACGCGGATACCCGCATAGCCTAGAGCCGCGAACAGGGCGAGCACCGACAGCGTCCCCGCCAGACCCAGTTCCTCACCGGTGACGGCGAAGATGAAGTCGGTGTGCGCCTCCGGTAGTTGGCCCCATTTTTCCACACTCGCACCGAGGCCGGATCCGAAGATTCCGCCGGAGGCGAGAGCGTAGATGCCGTGCACTGCCTGCCAGCAGTCGGCCACGCCCGCCTTGGGCTCGGTGGCGCCGATGCAGGCGAGCCGGGCCATCCGGTTCGGGCTGGTCTTGATGAGGACCCCACCGATCAGACCGGCGATCGACAGCACCCCGGCGAACAGCCGGGTCGGTGCCCCCGCGAGCCACAGCACGCCGAACAGGATCGCCGTGAGGATGATCGCGGTGCCCATGTCGCCGCCGAGCATGATCAGGCCCAGCAGCAGGAAGCAGACCGGCACCAGCGGCACCAGCATGTGCTTCCACTGGGTCAGCAGCTTCTTCTCCTGCTTGCGGGCCATCAGGTCCGCGCCCCACAGCACCAGGGCGAGCTTGCCGAACTCGCTGGGCTGGATCTGGAAGGAGCCGCCGAGGGAGATCCAGTTCTGGTTGCCGTTGATCGACACCCCTATCCCGGGCACCTGCACCAGGGCCATCAGGAAGACGGCTCCGGCGAGGATCGGGTAGGCCAGCGCCCGGTGCAGCTTCACCGGCATCCGGGAGGCGACGAACAGCAGTGCACTGCCGATGACCGCGGCGAGAAACTGCTTGCGGAAGAAGTACGACCCCGGCAGCGACAGCTGCAGCGCGGTGATCTGGGAGGCCGAGTAGACCATCACCAGGCCCAGCACGGTGATCAGCAGGCTGCCGCCGAGGATCAGGTAGTAGGCGGTCAGCGGGCGGTCCCACGCCTTCTGCGCGCGCAGGTAGAACCGCAGTACGGCCTTCTCGCGCGACGGCCGGGGGGCGGCCGGACGCCGGGACGCCCGCTGCACGGGCGGCCGGCCGGTACGGCTACCGGGCATCAACGCCTCCACTGAACGTCGACCGTCCCACGCGTCCCTCCCAAGATCCGCCCGGCAGGCGGCCGGGGTCAGGCGCCGAGTTCGCGGACCGCCTCCGCGAACGCGTCACCGCGCTGGTTGTAGTTGGTGAACATGTCCATGGAGGCACAGGCCGGAGCCAGCAGCACCGTGTCGCCGGGCTGCGCGAGCCGCTTCGCCTCCGTCACCGCCTGGAGCATCGCCCCAGTGTCGGTCCGTTCGAGGTCGACGACGGGTACTTCCGGGGCGTGTCGCGCGAGGGCCTCGCGGATCAGGGCACGATCGGTGCCGATCAGGACGGCGCCGCGAAGTCGCTTTGCCGACTTGGCGACCAGTTCGTCGAAGGTGGCACCCTTCGCCAGACCACCCGCAATCCATACGATCGACTCATATGCCGCCAACGAGGCTTCCGTCGCATGGGTATTGGTCGCCTTGGAGTCGTCCACGTACGCGACGCCGTCGATGTCGGCGACGTGCGCGATGCGGTGGGCGTCCGGCGTGAAGGCCCTGAGGCCGTCACGTACGGCCGTGGCGGGCACCCCGAAGGCGCGCGCGAGGGCCGCTGCGGCAAGGGCGTTGGCGATGTTGTGCGGGGCCGGCGGGTTGACGTCCGAGACCTCGGCGAGTTCCTGGGCGTTCTTGTGCCGGTTCTCCACGAAGGCGCGGTCGACCAGGATGCCGTCCACGATGCCGAGTTGCGAGGGCCCCGGGGTGCCGAGGGTGAAGCCGATGGCCCGGCAGCCCTCCTCCACGTCCGCCTCGCGCACCAGGTCCTCGGTGAGCTTGTCGGCCACGTTGTAGACGCAGGCGACCCGATTGCCCTCGTAGATACGGCCCTTGTCGGCGGCGTAGGCCTCCATCGAGCCGTGCCAGTCGAGGTGGTCCGGGGCGAGGTTCAGCACGACCGCGGAGTGGGCGCGCAGGGAGGGCGCCCAGTGCAGCTGGTAGCTGGACAGCTCCACGGCGAGGACGTCGTAGGACTCCTCGCCGAGGACCGCGTCCAGCAGGGAGACGCCGATGTTGCCGACGGCGGCCGTGCGCAGGCCGGCGGCCTTCAGGATCGACGCCAGCATCTGGACGGTGGTGGTCTTGCCGTTGGTGCCGGTCACGGCCAGCCAGGGGGCCGCGTCGGGGTCCCGTAGGCGCCAGGCCAGCTCCACGTCGCCCCAGACGGGCACGCCCGCCTGTTCTGCCGCCAGGAACAGCGGCTTGTCCGGCTTCCAGCCGGGCGCGGTGACGATCAGCTCGGTGCCCTCGGGCAGGGTCGCTCCGTCGCCCAGGCGCACGGTGATGCCGAGCGCCTCCAGCTCCGCGGCCTGCTCACGCGCGCGTGCGTCGTCGCCGTCGTTGACGACCGTGACGATCGCCCCGCGCGCGTGCAGCACCTTCGCCGCCGGGACGCCGGAGACGCCGAGCCCGGCGACGGTGACGTGCTTGCCCTGGAAGTCGGAGAACCCAGAAGGCACCGAGGAGGTCACTTGTCCGCTGCCCATCCCGCATAGAAGAGGCCCAGTCCGACGATCACACAGATTCCCTGGATGATCCAGAAGCGGACCACCACCAGGACTTCGGACCAGCCCTTGAGTTCGAAGTGGTGCTGGAGTGGCGCCATCCGGAAGACGCGCCTGCCGGTGAGCCGGAAGGAGCCGACCTGGATGACGACCGACATGGTGATGAGGACGAAGAGGCCGCCCATGATGGCCACCAGCAGCTCCGTGCGGGAGAGGATGGCCAGGCCGGTGAGGACACCACCGAGGGCGAGCGAGCCGGTGTCACCCATGAAGATCTTCGCCGGCGAGGTGTTCCACCACAGGAAGCCCAGGCAGGCACCCATCAGCGCGGAGGCGATCACCGCGAGGTCGAGCGGGTCGCGCACCTCGTAACAGGCGGCCGGGTTGGTCAGCGTCTGCGCGTTGGCGCAGGACTCCTGGAACTGCCAGACGCCGATGAACGTGTAGGCGCCGAAGACGAGCACGGAGGCACCGGTGGCCAGACCGTCCAGACCGTCGGTCAGGTTCACGCCGTTCGACATCGCGAGGATCATGAACAGCGCCCAGACGACGAACAGCACCGGGCCGATCGTCCAGCCGAAGTCGGTGATGAACGACAGCTTGGTGGAGGCCGGGGTGTTGCCGCGCGCGTCGGCGAACATCAGCGACAGCACCGCGAAGGAGATGCCGACGATCAGCTGGCCGGCCATCTTCGCCTTGGCCCGCAGGCCCAGCGAACGCCGCTTGACGATCTTGATGTAGTCGTCGAGGAAGCCGACCAGACCCATGCCGAACATCAGGCCGAGGACCAGCACTCCGGAGTAGGTCGGGGGGTAGCCGGTGATGAGCTTGCTCAGGAAGTACGCGGCGATCGTCGCCAGGATGAAGGCGATACCGCCCATGGTCGGCGTACCGCGCTTGCTGGCGTGCTCGCGCGGACCGTCGTCACGGATGTACTGGCCGTAGCCCTTGCGGGCGAGGAGCTTGATCAGCAGCGGAGTGCCGATCAGCGTCAGGAAGAGGCCAATGACTCCTGAGAACAGGATCTGCTTCATCATCGGGCGGCAACCTCACCCTCGGCGCCGGTCTCGACGAGCGCCTGGGCGACGCTTTCGAGCCCCACCGAACGGGACGCCTTCACGAGCACGACGTCCCCTGGGCGCAACTCGCTGCGCAACAGGTCGACCGCCGCCTGTGCGTCGGACACGTGCACCGACTCCTCACCCCACGAACCCTCGTTATATGCGCCCAGTTGCAGCCAGGAAGCCTCAATCCCCCCGACCGCGACGAGCTTGCTGACGTTGAGCCGGACGGCGAGCCGTCCGACGGCGTCGTGCTCGGCGAGCGCCTCGTCCCCCAGCTCGGCCATCTTGCCGAGCACCGCCCACGTGCGGCGCCCCTTGCCCATGGCCGCGAGCGCCCTGAGGGCGGCCCGCATGGACTCGGGGTTGGCGTTGTAGGCGTCGTTGACGATGGTCACGCCGTCCGGGCGCTCGGTGACCTCCATCCGCCAGCGGGAGAGGGAGCCCGCCTCGGAGAGCGCGAGCGCGATCTCTTCCGCGGACATGCCCAGCTCATGGGCGACGGCGGCCGCGGCGAGCGCGTTCGACACGTGGTGCTCACCGTACAGGCGCATGGTCACATCGCATGCACCGGAGGGTGTGTGAAGTCTGAAGGCGGGCTGTCCGCTGTCCGTGAGTCGCACGTTCTCGGCGCGTACGTCCGCTTCGGCCGACTCTCCGAAAAGGACCACCTTCGCCTTGGTACGGGAGGCCATGGCACGGACCAACGGGTCGTCGGCGTTGAGGACGGCGGCCCCGCCGTCCTCCGCCGCGGGCAGCGCCTCCACCAGTTCGCCCTTGGCCTGCGCGATCTGCTCACGGCCTCCGAACTCGCCGATGTGGGCGGTGCCGACGTTGAGCACCAGGCCGATCCTCGGCGGGGTGAGGTCGGCGAGGTAGCGGATGTGGCCGATGCCGCGGGCGCCCATCTCCAGCACGAGGAACTTCGTCTCCTCGGTGGCGGACAGGGCGGTCAGCGGCAGTCCGATCTCGTTGTTGAGCGAGCCGGGCGTGAACACGGTCGGCGCCTTGCGCTGGAGCACCTGGGCGATGAGGTCCTTGGTGCTGGTCTTGCCGGCGGAGCCGGTCAGGGCGACGAGGGTCGCGCCGAGCCGTCTTACGACATGGCGGGCGAGGGCGCCGAGGGCGGTCTGCACGTCCTCCACGACGATCGCGGGCACGCCGACGGGCCGGGACGCCAGCACGGCGACGGCACCCGCTGCCACGACGGCCCGGGCGTAGTCGTGGCCGTCGACGCGTTCGCCGACGAAGGCGGCGAAGAGGCTGCCCGGCACCACCTCTCGGGAGTCCCGGACGACCGGCCCGGTGACCTGGACGGACGGATCCGGTATGTCGTGCGTCTGCCCGCCGACGACTGCTGCGATCTCGGCGAGGGAGAGGGCGATCACAAGTTCATCCCTGGGTCTTCTGGATAGCTTCGCGAAGCACCTGGCGGTCGTCGAAGGGACGGACCACGCCGGCGATGTCCTGGCCCTGCTCGTGGCCCTTGCCCGCGACCAGCACGGTGTCGCCGGGCGCGGCGCGGCCCACGGCCGCGGCGATCGCGGCGGCCCGGTCCTCGAAGAGGAGCACCTCGCCGCGCTCGTGCGCGGGCACGGAGGCCGCGCCCTGGAGCATGGTCGCGAGGATCGCGAGGGGGTCCTCGGAGCGGGGGTTGTCCGATGTCAGTACGGCCGTGTCGGCGAGCCGGGCCGCGGCGGCGCCCATCGGGACGCGCTTGGTCCGGTCGCGGTCGCCGCCGCAGCCGAGGACGACGTGCAGGCGGCCCTTGGTGACCTTGCGCAGCGCCTTGAGCACCGACTCGACGGCGTCGGTCTTGTGCGCGTAGTCGACGACCGCGAGGTAGGGCTGCCCCGCGTCCACACGCTCCAGGCGGCCGGGGACGCCCGGTACGGCGGCGATGCCGTCGGCGGCGGTCTGCGGGTCGAGGCCGGCCGCGGCGAGGGCGACGACGGCCGCGAGGGAATTGGCCACGTTGAAGGGGCCCGCCAGCGGCGACCTGGCGTGGATGCGCTCGCCCTCGGGGCCGATGACGGTGAACGTGGAGTCCATGGGGCCGACCTGCACGTCCTCGGCGCGCCAGTCGGCGTCCGGGTGGCCCTCGGCGGAGAAGGTGACGACCGGGACGGTCGCCTCCCGGGCGAGCCGGCGGCCGTACTCGTCGTCGACGTTGATCACGCCGAGTCTGCTGCGTTCGGGGGTGAACAGCTCTGCCTTGGCCCGGTAGTAGTCCTCCATGTCGGAGTGGAACTCCATGTGTTCCGGGCTGAGGTTGGTGAACACGGCGATGTCGAAGACACAGCCGTCGACCCGGCCGAGGACCAGCGCGTGGCTGGAGACCTCCATGGCGACCGCCTCGACGCCGCGCTCGCGCATGACGGCGAACAGGGCCTGCAGGTCCGTGGCTTCGGGGGTGGTGCGCTCGGACTTGATGCGCTCCTCGCCGATGCGCATCTCGACGGTGCCGATGAGTCCGGTGTTGCGGGTGGTTTTCAGGCCGCCCTCGACCAGGTAGGCGGTGGTGGTCTTGCCGGAGGTGCCGGTGATGCCGATCTGGAGCAGATCGCGGCCGGGGCGGCCGTAGATCGTCGCCGCCAGTTCGCCCATCCGCGCGCGCGGGTCGGCCACGACCAGGACCGGCAGTCCGGTCGCGGCGGCGCGCTCGGCGCCCGTCGGGTCGGTCAGCACGGCGACCGCGCCGAGGCCGGCGGCCTGGGTGACGAAGTCGGCGCCGTGCAGCCGGGCACCCGGGAGGGCGGCGTACAGGTCACCGGGGCGGACGGCGCGCGAGTCGTGGGTGATCCCCGTGACCTCGGCGGCGTCGGCCGGAGCGGCGGCACCCAGCTGATCGGCCAGTTCCGCGAGGGGTGTGGCGGAGACCTGAACCGGTCGCGGCGGTCCCGGATATGTCACGGAAGCGCCCTTCTGGGTGGTTTGGGACTGATCAGCGTGTGGCACGGCGGTGAGCGTACCGGGCGCACCCGCTCCGGAGCGAAGTGAGGGCTCTGCGGCGCCTTGGTTCCCGGAATCGGGGGTGATCGTTCTCACGGGCTCGTTCCTGGTGGTCTTCCGGTGGTGCGGGGCAGGGCTGATCAGGGCTTGTAGTCGACGGGCAGGTTCGCGGGCTTCGCCCCGGTCGGCGGGACCTGGAGGGTCTTCAGGGCGAACTCCATCACCTGCTTGTAGATGGGTCCGCAGATCTGGCCGCCGTAGTAGCTGCCGGACGTGGCGTTCTGGATCGCGCAGTAGACGGTGATCCGCGGGTTGTCCGCGGGCGCGAACCCGGCGAACGACGAGGTGTAGCCGTGGTAGCGGCCGGTGGCCGGATCCACGCGGTTGGCCGTGCCGGTCTTGCCCGCGACCCGGTAGCCGGGGATGCGGGCCTTGATGCCGGTGCCCTGCTCGTCGTCCACGACGGACTCCAGCATCTGGGCCACGGTCCTGGCCGTCTTCGCACTGACCACGCGGGTCTTCTCGGGCTGCCGGGCAGGGGTGAAGCGGCCGTCGGCGCCCTGGGTGCCGCGCACCAGGGTCGGCTCGACGCGGACACCGCCGTTGGCGATGGTCGAGTACACGGAGGCGGCCTGCATGGCGCTGAGGGAGAAGCCCTGGCCGAAAGGAATCGTGTACTGCTGCGACGTCGACCATTTGCCGGCGGGCGCGAGGATGCCCCGGGTCTCCCCGGGGAAGCCGAGCCCGGTGGAGCTGCCGATGCCGAACTTGTGCAGGTACGAGTAGAGGACCTTGTTGGCCGCCGCCTGGGTCCTGCCGAGCTGGCCGGTGGCGAGGATGGTGCCGATGTTGCTGGACTTGGCGAGCACACCGTTGAGGGTGAGGTACCAGGTGGAGTGGTCGACATCGTCCTGGAAGAGCCGGTCGCCGCGGTGCAGCCGGTTCGGTACGACGACGTGGGTGAGCGGGGTGGCCGCGTTCGCCTCCAGCACCGCCGCCATCGACATCACCTTGGCGGTGGAGCCGGGCTCGTAGGCGTCCTGGACGGCCGCGTTGCCCATGGCCGACCCGTCGGCCTTCGACAGGTCGTTCGGGTCGAAGCCGGGCGAGTTGGCCATGGCCAGGATCTCGCCGGTGCGGGTGTCCTGGACGATGACGTAGCCGCGGTCCGCCTTGGACTTCCTCACCTGCTCGGTGATGGCGTTCTGGGCGGCCCACTGGATGTCGCGGTCGATGGTGAGTTCGACGTCGCTGCCGGGCACCGCAGGCGTCTCCGTCGACCCCGCCGTCGGCACCTCGCGGCCGCCGGACTGGGCGTAGCGGAGTTTGCCGTCCTTGCCGGCCAGTTGCTTGTCCAGCTCCTGCTCGATGCCGCCGCCGCCCCGGCCGTCGGCGTTGACCCAGCCCAGCATCCCGGCGGCGAGGTCGCCGTTGGGGTACACGCGCTGGCTGCTCGGGTCGGCGAAGACGCCGGCGAGCACGTTGACCGTCTTCTTGTCGGTCTCGGCCTTCTTGGAGAGCGCGGCCTTCAGGTCCTTGATCTGCTTCCAGACCTGCGGGGTCTGGCGGGTGGCGAGCCGGGTGTAGCGCGACAGCTTGTTCTCGGGCTCGAGCTTCCGGACGATCGTGGCCTGGTCCTGGCCGAGGATCGGCGCGAGCAGCGCAGCGGCCTGCTCCGGTCCGTCGTCGGCCTTCAGCTGCTTGGCGGTGAACATCGTCGGGTCGGCCGTGATGTCGTACGCGTCCTCGCTGATGGCGAGGGCCACGCCGTTGCGGTCGGTGATCCCGCCGCGCTCGGCGGCCAGGGTGTGCACGACGTACCGGTTCTGCTCGGCCTTGGCGGCGTACGCACTGGCCTCGACGGCCTGGACCTGGAGGAGCCGCACGACGAAGGCGAGCAGCACCAGGGTGAGCGCGAGGCCGACCATGCGCAGCCGGGGGCGAGGACTGCCGAGCCGCAGGGGCGGCGGAGGCATGGGCCGGACACCGCTCGGCCGGCGGGCCGGACGGGCACCGGGCCCGGGCTGCCGCCGGACGGCTCCCCTCGGCCGGGGAGGCTTCGCGGGGCCGGGCACACGGCGGCGCGGCGGTTCCCTGTCGGACACTTCCGTCACCTGCCGGGGGTCGGGGTGGGGGCGGGCTGGAGGGTGGAGAGCGGCGCCACCGCCGCATCCGGAGCGGTCACCGGGGCCGGAGCCGAGGGGATGGAGGCGGCGGGGGGCTGCGTCGGCGCGCCCGACGGGGACGAGGGGGCGGGCGAAAGGGACGGCGCGAGGGGCACGGAGGGGCCGGGGGCCGGAACGATGGCCTCGGGGGCGACCGGCCCGGAAAGGGACGCGGGCTGGGGGCCGGCGGGGCTCGGTACGCCCTTGATGGTGCCGTCGGGCCCGAGGAAGGCCGGGTCGCCGCCGGGGACCATGCCGAGTTCCCGGGCGCGGCGCTGGAGGGCGTCGGGCGACGAGTAGGCGTCGATGTCCCGCTGGAGCGACTGCTCCTCGTCGGTGAGGGTCTTCGTCCGCTTCTGCAGGGCGTCGAGTTTGAACGAGCCTTCGCTGAGCGCGGAGTTCAGCACCAGCAGCCCGATGAGGCCGCCCCCGAGCAGCAGGACGACGAGCAGGACGAACGGGGTGCGGGCCGCGCGGGCGCGGCCGGCCGGGAAGAGCCGGGCGAGCCGGGCGGCCCGCCCCTTCAGTTCGGGATTCCTACTCACTGGGCCTCCGGTGGCTCCGGCACACCGACCCGTGAGTCCAGAAACCCAACCGACCCGATTCGCTCACTCGGCGTCCTCCCTGATGCGCTCGGCACCCCGCAGCCGGGCCGGGGCGGCCCTGCGGTTCTCGGCGACCTCTTCCTCGGTGGGAAGTTCGGCACCGCGCGTGAGCAGCTTGAGCCGCGGCTGGTAGCGCTCGGGCACGACCGGCAGCCCGGGCGGCGCCGTGTTCGCGGCCCCGGCCGCGAACACCTGCTTCACCAGCCGGTCCTCGAGCGAGTGGTACGACAGCACGGCGATGCGTCCGCCGACGCCGAGGGCCTTCACCGCGGCCGGAATCGCCCGCTCCAGGACGGACAGCTCGCCGTTGACCTCGATGCGCAGCGCCTGGAAGGTGCGCTTGGCCGGATTGCCCCCGGTGCGCTTGGCGGCCTGCGGCAGCGAGTCCCGGATCAGCTCGACGAGCCGTGCACTGTTGCTGAACGGCTCCTTCTCGCGCTCGCGCACGATCGCCGAGACGATCCGCTTGGCCTGCTTCTCCTCGCCGTACGCGCGCAGGATCCGCACCAGCTCGCCCGCCGGATAGGTGTTGAGGACCTCGGCGGCGCTGATGCCGGTCGTCTGGTCCATACGCATGTCGAGGGGGGCGTCCTGGGCGTAGGCGAAGCCGCGGTCCGCCTCGTCGAGCTGCATGGAGGAGACGCCGAGGTCGAACAGGACGCCTTCGACGCGCGGGAGGCCGAGCCGCTTCAGTACGTCGGGCAGCTCGTCGTAGACGGCGTGCACCAGGGTGGCCCGCTCGCCGAAGGGCGCGAGCCGCTCACCGGACAGGCGCAGCGCCTCCTTGTCCCGGTCGAGGGCGACGAGCCGGACCTCGGGGAACCGCGTCAGCAGCGCCTCGCTGTGGCCGCCGAGGCCGAGGGTGCAGTCGACGACCACCGCTCCCGGCCGCTCCAGGGCGGGTGCCAGCAGGTCCAGGCACCGCTGGAGCATCACCGGGACGTGTCGACTCTGGCTCAAGGGGGCCTCTCAGTTCCGGCGGGCCGCACGCACCGCCGGGTCCCCGCCCGCTCGGTGAAGGGGAGGCCTGCCGGCGCCGAAAGCGTCAGCCGACCGGGAGCGGGAGGAGGCCGAGCCGTACGTACGCGCCGCGCACGTGGGGAGACGGTCCGGGTGTGTGCCGGGGTCTCCGGGAGTTTCACCAGCAGGGAGAGCCGCGCCTCCCGCTTCGCGTCACTTTAGTCCACCGTGTCTCGCGGTCAATCAACCGGCCTGCGCGTCGCGTACCGCTTCCCGGCCGGAGCCGCAATTCGAGCGGATTCACCCGCCCAGACCCTGTTTGCCCTCCGTGTGGGTTAGCTCACAACAAGCCACGATGACGTTCTTTGTCCCCTCTCACAGCAGGCCGGGATCAGAGGTGACCAGTAACGTCTTGGCTATGACGACTTCCGCAGCAGTTCCCACTGGATCCGAAGGCGCCATAACCAGCGGCGGCACCGTGACAGACCGCTTGGTGGAGGCCAACGAGCGGTACGCCACCGCCTTCACCGATCCCGGCATGGACGCGCGTCCCGTCCTGCACGTGGCCGTGGTGGCCTGCATGGACGCCCGTCTCGACCTGCACGCCGCGCTCGGCCTGGAGCTCGGCGACTGCCACACCATCCGCAACGCGGGCGGTGTGGTCACCGACGACGTCATCCGCTCCCTCACCATCAGCCAGCGCAAGCTCGGCACCCGCAGCATCGTCCTGATCCACCACACCGGCTGCGGTCTGGAAGCCCTCACCGAGGACTTCCGCACCGAGCTGGAGATGGAGGTCGGCCAGCGCCCGGCATGGGCGGTGGAGTCCTTCCGGGACGTCGACCAGGACGTACGCCAGTCCATGCAGCGGGTGCGCACCTCGCCGTTCCTGCTGCACACCGACGAGGTGCGGGGCTTCGTCTTCGACGTGCGCACGGGCCTGCTGCGCGAGATCGACCCGGCCTGAACGGAGCCCGGCCTCGGCTCGACCGGGTCACCGGCCCGCCACGAACACCCCGCCCTGCGCAACCATTCCGCCGCACGGCATCGAAAAGGTGGTCGAAAAGGCCGCAAGACCGACATCGTGCGGGCAGTTGTCCACAGGCGAGTGACACGAATCGGTAACGGCAGCAAGAATGCGGGGTGTGGGCGTCGCGTGGAACCTTTTCCACGCGGTGTCCGTGTTTTCGGGGTGGGCCGGTTTCGCATCGCAGAGCGTCGGCCCGAGTAAGAACGGGCCGAGGAGGGCCGGGTGACGACCTATGACGATCGAGCGAGCCTCACTGATCTGACCGCCACTGTGGAGCGTGTCCGCAGTTCGGTGGAGAGTGTGATCGAGGGCAAGCCCGAGGTCGTACGGCTTTCATTGACCGTACTGCTCGCCGAGGGACACCTGTTGATCGAGGATGTCCCCGGGGTGGGCAAGACCATGCTCGCCAAGACGCTGGCGCGGTCGATCGACTGCTCCGTGCGGCGCATCCAATTCACGCCCGACCTGCTGCCGTCGGACATCACCGGCGTGTCCATCTGGGACCAGCAGCGCCGGGACTTCGAGTTCAAGCCGGGCGCCATCTTCGCGCAGATCGTGATCGGCGACGAGATCAACCGTGCCTCGCCCAAGACCCAGTCGGCGCTGCTGGAGTCCATGGAGGAGCGGCAGGTCACCATCGACGGGCAGACCTACGAACTGCCCAGCCCCTTCATGGTGGTGGCCACGCAGAACCCGGTCGAGATGGAGGGCACCTATCCGCTGCCCGAGGCGCAGCGTGACCGCTTCATGGCCCGGGTCTCCGTCGGCTACCCGAGCGTCGAGGCCGAGCTGCAGATGCTGGACGTGCACGGCGGGGTCTCCCCGCTGGAGGACCTCCAGCCGGTGGCGCACGCGCACGAGATCGTGAAGCTCATCGAGGCGGTGCGCGGGGTGCACGTCTCCGAAGCGGTGCGGCGGTACGCGGTCGAGCTGGTCTCGGCCACGCGCACCCACCCCGACCTCAGACTCGGCGCCTCCCCGCGCGCGACGCTGCACCTGCTGCGCGCGGCCAAGGCGTCCGCCGCCCTCAGCGGCCGGGAGTACGCGCTGCCGGACGACGTCCAGGCGCTCGCCGTCGCCGTCCTCGCCCACCGGCTGCTGCCCAACGCCCAGGCGCAGCTCAACCGTCGTACGGCCGAACAGGTGGTGCTGGAGATCCTGCAGCACACTCCCGTGCCCGCGGCGCCCCAGCAGCAGAGCGGCTTCGGCGGTCTGGGCCGGGGCATGCCGGCCTATCCCCCGCAGCCCCCGCGGGGTCTGTGATGAGCGCCGGGGGGACGGGGCAGGCGGAGGCCGACCGCGGGGAGGCGGGCGGGGTCCGCACAGCCCTCGCGGGACTCACCACCCGCGGACGGTCCTTCCTGGCAGCCGGGATCGCGGCCGCGATCTGCGCGTATGTGCTGGGCCAGAGCGACCTGCTGCGGGTCGGCCTGCTGCTGGCCGTGCTGCCGCTGCTCTGCACGGCCGTGCTCTATCGCACGCGCTACCGGGTGGCCGCCAACCGCCGGCTCTCCCCCGCGCGCGTGCCCGCCGGCAGCGAGGCCCGGGTGCATCTGCGGATGGACAACGTCTCCCGGCTGCCCACCGGCCTGCTGATGCTCCAGGACCGGGTGCCCTACGTCCTCGGTCCCCGGCCGCGCTTCGTCCTGGACCGGGTGGAGCCGGGCGGCCGCCGCGAGGTGTCCTACCGGGTCCGCTCCGACCTGCGCGGCCGCTATCCGCTCGGCCCGCTCCAGCTGCGCCTGACCGACCCGTTCGGGATGTGCGAACTGACCCGGTCCTTCTCGACGTTCGACACCCTGACCGTCATCCCGCGCGTGGAGCCGTTGGCGCCGGGCCGGCTCAGCGGCGAGGCCAAGGGGTACGGCGACGGACAGCAGCGCTCGCTGGCCCTGGCCGGCGAGGACGACGTGATCCCGCGCGGATACCGCTACGGCGACGACCTGCGCCGCGTGCACTGGCGCTCCACCGCGCGCTACGGCGAGCTGATGGTGCGCCGGGAGGAGCAGCCGCGGCGCTCGCGCTGCACGGTCCTGCTGGACACCCGGGCCATCGGCTACGAGGGCGCGGGCCCCGACTCGGCCTTCGAGTGGGCCGTCTCCGGCACCGCATCGGTCCTGGTCCACATGCTCGAACGGGGCTACACGGTGCGCCTGCTGACGGACGGCGGCAGCTCCGTGCCCGGCGAGGGCGCCGACGGGTTCGCGGGCACCGGCCAGGAGGGCGCGGACGCGGCCGGGCTGATGATGGACACCCTCGCGGTGATCGACCACTCCGACGGCACGGGCCTGTCCCGGGCGTACGACGTGCTGCGCGGCGGCAACGAGGGGCTGCTGGTCGCCTTCCTCGGCGATCTCGACGAGGGGCAGGCGGCCGTGGTCGCCAGGATGCGCCAGCGCAGCGGCGCCGCGGTCGCCTTCGTGCTCGACCCGGACACGTGGGTGCGCGAGGCGACCGACGTGCCGGGCCCGGGCGACCGGCACGCGGAGCGGCTGCGCATGCTGCGCGAGGCAGGCTGGACGGCGCTGAGCGTGCCGCGCGGCGCCTCGCTGAACGATCTGTGGCGGCAGGCGGACCGGGAACGCTCGGGCCTGACCACCGTGAGCGGGGAGGCACTGGGATGAGCGGGCGGGCACGACTGGCCCTGTGCGCCGCCGCGGCCACGCTGATGGCCGCGTGTGCGCTGTTGCCCCTGGTCGAGCAGCCCACGTGGCTGTTTCAGACGGTGCTGCTGGTCGCCGTGCAGACCGGGGTGGGCGCGGCGGCCCGGCGGGTGCCGCTGGCGCGGCCGCTGACCGTCGCGGCGCAGGCCCTGGTCACCCTGATGCTGCTGACCCTGGTCTTCGCCCGGCAGCAGGCGATCGTCGGGATCATCCCCGGTCCGGACACCTTCCAGCACTTCGCCGAGCTGTTCCAGCAGGGTTCGGACGACGTCAGCCGGTACGCGATACCGGCACCGCTCACCGACGGCATCAAGCTGATGCTGATCGGCGGTGTGCTGGTGATCGGCCTGCTGGTGGACACCCTCGCGGTGACCTTCCGCAGCGCGGCCCCGGCCGGACTCCCGCTGCTCGCGCTGTACTCGGTGGCCGCGGGGCTGTCCGACGACGGCACCGACTGGGTGTGGTTCCTGTTCGCGGCGGCCGGCTATCTGATGCTGCTGCTCGCCGAGAGCCGGGACCGGCTGGCCCAGTGGGGCCGGGTCTTCGGCGGCGCGCCCCGCAACCCGGGCGGCCCTGAGGGCGGCGCGGTGGCCCCGGTGCGCACCGGACGCCGGATCGGCGTGGTGGCGCTCGGTGTCGCCGTGCTGGTGCCGGCCCTCCCCTTGTTCACGATCCAGGGCGGGCTGCTGGACACAGCGGGCGCGGGCGTCGGCGTGGGCAACGGGAACGGCGGCACGATCTCCGCGGTCAACCCCCTGGTGTCGCTGCGCGACAGCCTGAACGTGGAGAACGACCGCCGGGTGCTGTCCCTGAAGACCAGCGCCGGCAACCTCTCCGACATGTACCTGCGGATCGTCTCCCTGGACGACTTCGACGGCACGACCTGGAAGCCGTCCCAGCGCCACATCGTCGGCCTTCCGGACGTCTTCCCGACGCCTGTCGGCCTGGGGACGGACATCAAGCGCACCACCGTGAAGACGACGATCACGGCGGCGGACTGGTACGCCCAGGACTGGCTGCCGATGCCGTACCCGCCGAGCGGAGTGCGCGTCAGCGGCAACTGGCGGTACGAGCCCGTCGGCATGACGCTCGTCGGCGACCACGGGCAGAACACGCGCGGCGCGACCTACCAGGTGAACAGCCTGGACGTGCAGCCGACGGCCGAGCAGCTGGCGGCGGCTCCCCAGCCGCCGGCGGCCCTGAAGCGCGAGTACACCAAGGTGCCGGCCAAGCTGCCGAAGGTGGTGACCCGGACCGCCAAGGAGATCACCGCGGGCTCGTCGAGCCACTACGAGGAGGCGGTCAAGCTCCAGGACTACTTCGCGGTGTCCGGCGGCTTCCAGTACGACACCCAGGTGGAGGTCGGCCGCGGTCCGGGCGCGATCGCGACCTTCCTGGAGAAGAAACAGGGCTTCTGCGTCCACTTCTCCTTCGCGATGGCGGCGATGGCCCGCACGCTGGGCATCCCGGCCCGGGTGGCGGTCGGCTTCGCCCCCGGCACCCCGCAGGCGGACGGCACGGTCTCGGTGAGCCTGAAGGACGCGCACGCCTGGCCCGAGCTGTACTTCGAGGGCGTGGGCTGGACCCGCTTCGAGCCGACCCCGACCCGGGGCACCACGCCGTCGTACACCCAGTCGGACACGCCCGGCAGCTCCCGGCCGGACGAGGCCCTGCCGTCCCGCGGGTCGTCCACGGCGCCCTCGCCGACGGCCTCGCCGAGCGAGAGCTGCACGGCCCAGCTGCGCAAGCTCGAGGCGTGCGACAGCCCGTCGGCCGCGGTGGCGGCCCCCGGCGGTGGGGGCGACCTGTGGCGCCTGCTGTGGTTCCCGCTGATCGGGCTCGGCGCCCTGGCCGTCCTGGCGATCCCGCTGGCGCCGATGCTGTGGCGGACCCGCCTGCGGTCCGTGCGGCTCGGCGGGCACCCGCGGACCGAGGAGGGCGCGGCGGCGCACACGCTGGCGGTCTGGCAGGAGCTGACCGACAGTGCCTGGGACGTCGGCATCCTGCCGGACGAGTCGCAGACTCCGCGCAAGGCGGCCGCCCGGATCGTCCGGCTGGGGCATCTCGACCCGGCCGCCGGGACCGCGGTGCACCGGGTGGCGGACGCGCTGGAGCAGGTGCTGTACGCGCCCCGGCCGCGCCCGGTGGCGGGCCTGGCCGAGGATGTGCGCCGGGTGATCGCCGCGCTGAACGGCACGGTGCGCAGGCGAACGCGGCTGCGGGCGCTGTTCGCGCCACGGTCGGCCGTGCAGGTGCTGTGGGCGGTGTCGGCCCGATGGGCGGCGCTCAGGGCGCGCGCGGTGGCGGCCCGGCCGACGCTGCGCAGGCCTTCGGGGCAGCAGGGCTGACGGACATGAGTGAGGGGCGGCCACCCGGTGGG